>CAJWVX010000030.1 GCA_913048175.1 uncultured Flavobacteriales bacterium
TCGATACATTTTTCGTTCCTCAAAACACTCGAACTGACAGCTTTTTACTTTTTCAACCCATTTTATTGTTTAAGAAAAAAGTATGAGTTTGCCCTGGGATTTTGAGAATGTAATTAGTTTTGTTTAGTTGCTGTAAAAGAATTAAAAAATTACTTTTATGGAGGAATTTAATCGATTAAATAATATGAACTTATTAAAAAGGATATCAATCGTAATTTTAGTTTTTGTCTTGATATTTGTGGGAGTATCATTGTTTTTACCTTCTACATTTTTTTTAGAAAGAAAAATAGTTATTGATGCTGATAAAGAACAAGTTTTTAAGCAGGTAAATGATCTTGAAAACTGGAAGAATTGGTCTTCTCGTGCTTTAAAAGATCCCTCAATTTATGGTAGTGATAAAAATATTTCGCAGCCATCCTTTGGTTTAGGAGCAAGTTTTGGTTGGAATAGTGATATAAGTGGCGTTGGTTCAGGGTCTATGGAAATTACAGAATCAATAAAAAACGAGCGCATTAAAAATAGCATTGATTTTGGAATGGGGAATGTTGATGCAGTATGGGCTTTTAAAGATGTTGAATCTGGGGTTGAAGTGACGTGGAGTTTGGCTGTAGATTTTGGGTTTAGCCCTTTTAGTAAATTTTTTGGTTTATTTATGGAGAATCAAGTGGCTCCGGATTATGAATTGGATTTAAAGAGACTTAAAACTTTTAGTGAGGATTTACCAAGAATTCATAAAGTAGATGTTGAAGAAAAGAGTCTGAAAAAAGATATTTGGTTTTTGTCTATTAGAGATACTGTTAGTAAGAGGGAAATGAATAATGTACATGGTAAGAATTATTCAGAAATTAATCAGTTTATGAATCAAATTGATTTAACCACACAGTATCCATTAATGGTTATTTATCATTTTTGGTCTGATGATAAAATCGATATAGAGGTTGGTGTTCCGATTAATGATTCCAGTATTGTCGGGAATGAAAGAATTAAATTAAATAGAATTAAAAAAACTAGTGTTGTTTTTGCAACTCATTATGGTTCTTATGAAAGGTTGCCAGAAACTTATTTTGGAATTAACGAATGGATGAGGAAGAATGAGGTTGTTATTACAGGTCCTCCATGGGAGTCTTATGTTACAGATCCGGCATCAGAACCTAACCCAGATAATTGGGAGACAGTGGTTTACTTTCCAATAGAATAATCAAACATTTAACTTATATTTGTTTAAAATACAGATTATGAAGAGATTATTTTTCACGTTGTTTTTAGTTTGCTTTGCATTTAGTTTAAGTGCTCAGGATAGCCCAAGTTTGTCAAGTAAACTTAAAGGTTTAACAAAGAAAGGAGATTATGTAGTTTTAGAGTTACGTTTAAATAAAGAAGATGAATTTAGAACTATGGAGGGCGGTAAATCAAGTTTAGCAAGAATTGCAATATATACTGGAGATAATCAAGGTTCTGAAATGGTATCTAAAGGTTTTGAAGGCATGAATGCTGTAGTAGCTGTTTTAAATGATTTAAAGCAAAATGGTTGGCGTTTAATTGAATCTTATCCTATAAAAGGACAATCATTGCTGATTACACATTACATTTTAGAAAGAAGAAGATAGATTCTTACTGGTTGAACTTTCAAAATTCTTAAATTAGGAAATCAATAATGTCCTCTTTATTAGGATATGGTTAACCGATTTTTTCTCTATCTTTAAAGATTGATATTTTAATTATCCCCTTATTATGAATTATTTTTATAGGTTTTTAATACTTATTGTTTCTTTGATATCTTTTCAGAATGCTTTTTCACAGGTAGTAATTAATGAATATTCTTGTGCCAACTCTACTACTATTCTTGATTCTTATGGAGAGAATGAAGATTGGATAGAATTATATAATACAACAGGAGGATCAGTTGATTTAAATGGTTATCACTTAAGTGATAAGTTTGGAAATATTACAAAATTTCAAATACCGAGTAGTATTAATATTCCAGCAAATGGTTATTTAATGATTTTTTGTAATGGAAGAGCAATAATTAATGGAGGGCAGGTTCACACAAATTTTAAGTTGACACAAACTAAAAATGAAAAAATAATTTTAACGAATGCAGGTGTTTTGATTGATAGTCTAACTATAGTTAGAACACAAAATAATCATTCAAGAGGAAGAACTACTGATGGAGCTGTAACATGGAATTTATTTCCCAGTCCAACACCTAATGCTTCAAACATAGGTTCAGTTCAAGAATACGCAACAACTCCTAGTTTAAGTGTCATTCCAGGGTTTTATAACGCGGCACAATCTGTCTCTATTTCATCACCTGATGCAAATGTTACTATTCGATATACAACTGACGGCTCGGAACCTACAGTAGCATCTATAGCCTATTCCGGAGCTGTTAATATTGCTTTAACTACAGTCTTGAGAGCTAAGTGTTTTAGTTCAGTAGCTGGTATTCCACCGAGTTTTATAGAAACGAACACCTATTTTATTAATTCACCTCATACTGTTCCAGTTATATCAGTTAGTGGAGATGATATGGAAACTCTTTTAAATGGAAGCCAGATAGAACCAGTTGGTGCTATAGAATACTTTGATGTTTTAGGTGTTATGACTACAGAAGGGCAAGGTGATTTTAATAAGCATGGGAATGATTCTTGGGCATATGATCAGAGAGGTATTGATTTTATTATGAGAGATCAGCATGGGTATAATTATGCGTTAAAGGATCAGTTGTTTGCCAATAAATCAAGGGATAAGTTTCAGCGAATAATGCTAAAGGCGGGAGCAAGTGATAACTATCCGTTTGAAGGTTCTGCTGACGCTAATTATCCAGGAGAATTAGGAGGTGCTCATATTAGAGATTCTTACATTCATGCCTTATCCCAAAACGGAGATTTATATTTGGACGAAAGAACACATCAATCTTGTATAATGTATGTTAATGGTCAGTATTGGGGTGTATATGAAATAAGAGAGAAAGTTGATGATAGTGATTTTACAGATTATTATTACGGTCAGGACGAGTTATGGTCGGATAGTCCAAATAATATTCAATATTTAAAAACATGGGGAGGTACTTGGGAGAAGTATGGTGCTCCAAATGCTCAAAATGATTGGGATGCATTAGTTAACTATATCCAAACAAACAATATGGCAGTACCTGCAAATTTCAATTATGTAACTAGCCAATTTAAATGGAAGAGTTTAGTTGATTATTTTGTGTTAAATTCATACGTGGTAAGTCATGATATGTTAAATTATAATACAGCTTGGTGGAGAGGGTTAGATACTAATGGAACAAAGAAAAAATGGCGTTATACTTTGTGGGATATGGATGCAACTTTTAATCATTACACAAATTATACAGGAATTCCTAATACAGGATCAACAGCAGATCCTTGTGATATTGATAATTTGCCTGATCCAGGAGGGCAAGGACATACAACTATTTTAAATGCATTGTTAGATAACCCAGACTTTGAACAGTATTATATTTCTCGTTATATAGATTTATCAAATACAACATTTAAATGTACTAATATGATTAGTGTATTAGATAGTCTTGTAAATATCATTACACCTGAAATGCCTGATCAAATTGCTAGATGGGGAGGTACAATGGCAGAATGGAATCAAAACGTTCAGGATATGAGAGATTTTATTAATGCTAGATGTACTGATATTAATCAGGGATTAGTGGATTGTTATAATGTTACTGGTCCTTATCCGATAGTGTATAATGTTTTTCCTGGAGGAGCAGGAGATGTTCAAATTAATTCGGCTAACCCAACAAATTATCCATTTATTGGCAACTATTTTGGAAACATAGATATTCTTTTAACGGCAACTGAAAATACTGGTTATTTGTTTGATCATTGGGAAATTTTCAATCATACTTTAGATTCAGCAATTACGAATCCAAACAATGTTTTACAAATAACTCAAAGTGATAGTGTTGTGGCACACTATATATTAATTGGAGATACCGTTGAATTGGCTTTTGATGTTGATCTTGTTGGAGGAGGTGATATCTCAATAAATGGACTTACTCCTGCTAACTATATTTATTCCAGTTTTTATCCAGAAACAAGTAATATAAATTTAGTTGCAACACCAACCACAGGCTATGTTTTTGTCAATTGGACCTCAAATATTACGCCCTTTACAGTTTTGTCAACTGATCCCAATGTTACTATTACTGTTGATCAGTTAGATACAATTATTGCTCATTTTAATCCAATAGATACGTTTGATTTAGTATTTAATGTTGATCCTTTAGGTTCGGGAGATATTTCTATTGATGGTTTTACTCCTGTGTTATATAGCTATTCTAATTCTTATGAAGAGAATACTGTTTTGAATCTTGTTGCAACACCATCGTTGGGAGCTACTTTTGTTAATTGGACATCTACTAATGGAACTACATTTATAGCTTTACCTACAAATGCAAGTGTGACAATACAAGTTGGTTTAAATGATAGTATTGTTGCTCATTTTGATCCAATAGACACATTACAAGTTGTATTTAATGTTGATCCTTTAGGTGCAGGCGATATTTCTATTGATGGATTTACTCCAGGAACATATAGCTATTCTGATAATTTTGTAGAAAGTACAGTTGTTAGTCTTGTTGCTACAGCGTCTTTGGGTTCTACATTTATTAATTGGACATCAATGAATGGAACTACATTTATTGCTTCGCCTACAGATAGTAATGTTACAATAACTGTGGATCAAAATGATAGTATTATTGCTCATTTTGATGTTATTGACACGTTGAAGGTTGTATTTAATGTAGATATTCCAGGAAGTGGAAATATTTCTATCGATGGGGTTACTCCTTCTGCTTATAGTTATTCTGAGGATTTTGTAGAAAATACGGTGGTTAACTTGGTTGCATCTGCTTTACCAGGATATTTATTTGTTAATTGGAGTTCTGTTAATGGAACATCATTTTTAGCTTCATCATTGAACCCTAATGTTAATGTTACAATTACACAGGCAGATAGTTTAGTTGCAAACTTTATACTTATTGAATTTTTTGATATTGAATTTAAGGTTAGCCCTGTTTCAATGGGGGAGATAGAGGTTTACACTAATACATTATTTAACGATATGACCAGCACAAGTATTGTTAAAACATATATGGCTGGTACTTCAATTGATTTGATAGAAACACCAATTAGTAACTTCTTATTCGATCATTGGCGTTCAAATTTTCATGACCTATTCCCAACAACATTCAGTTCTAATGTAAGTTTTACTGTTTCTGGGAATGATATAATTACTGCTTATTATATTGAAGAAGTAATTCCACCACCCAAAACGGCACAAGTTCCAGATGCATTTTCTCCAAATGGGGATGGGAATAATGATGTGCTTTTTGTTTATGGAGGCCAAATTGAAGAAGTTGATTTTCAGATTTATGACCGATGGGGAGAGAAAGTGTTTTCTTCCTCCAGTATAACTCAAGGATGGGATGGGAAATTTAATGGAAAAAAAGTCCCTTCGGGAATTTATATGTTCAAAATGGAAGCTGTTTTTATAGGTGGAGATGTTGTTAAAACTTCAGGAGATATAACATTGATTAGATAATGAAAAGTTTTTTTTTAATATTAGTATTCATTTTTTCACTTTCTTTTCTGAAAATAGTGAAGGCTCAAGATGTTCATTTTTCACAGTTTTCTCAAACACCTCAGTTAATAAACCCTGCCTCTACGGGTGTATTTGACGGGAGTTTTAGAGGGATTATTAATTATAGAAAGCAATGGGGGTCTTTTGGTGGAGGGTATAAAACATACGGTGCCTCTTTTGATGGTGCAATAACTAAAAAAAATAGTAAGGGAAGTTTTTTAGGCTTGGGAGCAAATTTCTATAAAGATGTTGCTGGAAAATCAAATTTTGGTAATTTGCAAATTGGATTTTCCCCTTCGGCTGTTCTAGCAATAGCTAAGAATCAAACAATATCTCTAGGGATTCAGGCAGCTTATGGTCAGTACTCTGCAACTATTTCTTCATTAACTTGGGGTAATCAGTTTAATGGTGAAGGATTTGATTCTCAAACTAACTCAAATGAAAACTTCTCTATTGAATCTTCTAGCTACTTTGATCTTGGTTCAGGTATCTATTATGAATTTAAAAATAATAATTCTTCCTTTTTAGGAGGTGAAATGTCAAATGTAAATGTAGGAATTGCTGGATATCATCTGAATCAACCAAAACAAAGTTTTTTTAGTGATTCTAAAGATGTTATTCCAATGAAAATTGTAGCACAGGCTGCTGGAAATTTTGATTTAGCAGGTTCGAAATTAGCTTTAGTTCCTTCTGTTTTTTATGCGACCCAAAAATCTTTAGATGAAATTACAATTGGAATGTTACTTAAAGTAAAAATGGGGAAGACTGAAACTACCTATTCAGGTTTGTTTAAGCAAGGAGCCATTTACTTTGGAGCCCATTATCGGTTTAACGATGCAATTATTCCACAATTATATTTAGAATTTACCGATTATATGATAGGTATTTCTTACGATTATAATATATCAGGATTATCAAGTTTAACAGGAGGGAGTGGAGGCTTAGAGATTTCTATAAGATATGTTAACAAGCCAAAAGCACTTCATAAATCATCATTCAAATAAGGTTTAATTATTTTTGTAACTTGATTAAGAGTTTAGCATCATTTATTTATCATTTATTGGGTTGGAAAGGAGAGGGAGAAGTTCCGTCTGATATTAAAAAGTACATTATTTTGGCTGCACCTCACACTTCTAATTGGGATTTTTTCTATGGGAGATTATTTTTTTTGATGAAAGGAATTCCATTAAAATTTTTCATAAAAAAAGAGTGGTTTTTTTTTCCGTTTAATTATCTATTTAAAGCTTTAGGGGGTGTTCCAGTTAATAGAGTAAAGAATCAAAACTTAACGGATGAGATAGCAGCGGTATTTAACAGATATGAAGAGTTAGCTATTATGATTCCACCAGAAGGAACTAGAAGCTATAATCCTGATTGGAAAAAAGGATTTTACTATATTTCACAAAAGGCCAATGTCCCCATTATACTGGGGTACATTGACTTTGAAAATAAAATTGGTGGACTTGGTCCAGTTTTTCATATTACAGATGATGTCGAAAAAGATATCGCATCAATAAAAGACTTTTATAGGAAAATAAAAGGAAAATTTCCGGATCAGGGTATTCGTTAATTTGTTCTAAAATCAAATTTATGTGAAGCTAAATCTTCATTAGCTTTCGATATCTTAACCTTTAAGTTTTCTTTGTAAGCAACAGTCTTCTCGTAAATGGCATCATTACCAGAGCCAATTATTTGTGCTGCCAATATTCCAGCGTTTAAAGATCCATTAATTCCAACAGTTGCAACTGGTATCCCAGGAGGCATTTGTACTATCGCTAATAATGCATCCAATCCATCTAAAGAAGCTTTAATTGGAACTCCAATAACTGGAAGTGGAGTCATGGCTGCAATAACACCAGGTAAATGGGCGGCCATTCCTGCAGCTGCAATAATTACTTTGATACCATTTTCTTTTGCATTTTTAGCAAATTTTTCAACTTTCTCAGGAGTTCTGTGTGCTGATAATGCATTTACCTCAAAAGGAATTTGCATTTCATTTAAAAAATCAGCTGTTTTTTGCATTACTGGCCAGTCAGAGGTACTACCCATAATTATACTTACTTGTGCTTTCATATAAATTTTTTTAGGCTACAAATGTAGTTAATTGATGAGTATTTGGTGGTTCACAACTTAAATTAATTACATTTGTCGTGAAATACTGATATGGATATTATAACAGTTAAAGACAAGTCTTTTAAACCTTACATTTCAGCTGAAGAGCTCCAATCTTCAGTAGAAAAGTTGGCCGCGCAAATTAATCATGATTATAAAGGAAATACGCCTCTTTTTATAGGGGTTTTAAATGGTTCTTTTATGTTTTTTGGAGATTTGTTAAAATCAATTAATTTAGAATGTACCGTTTCTTTTGTTAAGTTAACTTCTTATGAAGGTGTCAGCACAACAGGAGTTGTTAACGAATTAATTGGGTTAAATGAAGATATTTCTGGCAGAGATATTATTTTGATTGAAGATATTGTTGATACTGGTAATACCTTAGTAAAGCTTTATGAGATTTTAGAAGAAAAAAATCCAAAGAGTATTAAAATAGCCACACTTTTGTATAAACCTGAAGCTTACAACAAATCACATAATATTGATTATGTAGGTAAAGAAATTCCTAACGCATTTGTTTTAGGGTATGGGTTAGATTATGATGGATTAGGAAGAAATTTAAGTTCAATTTACGTTTTAAACGAATAAAAATTAAGATGTTAAACATTGTATTGTTTGGCCCACCGGGCGCAGGAAAAGGAACGCAAGCAGAAAAGTTGATTAGTAAGTATAATCTGGTACACTTATCTACTGGCGATATCTTTAGAGCAAATATTAAAGGTAAAACTGAATTAGGAACCTTAGCAAAAAGTTATATTGATGCGGGGAACTTGGTTCCAGATGAAGTAACTATAAAAATGTTAGAATCTGAGGTGGACAAAAATCTAGCAGCAGAAGGTTTTATTTTTGATGGTTTTCCTAGAACTACTACTCAGGCTGAAGCTTTAGAATCATTTTTAAAGTCTAAAGAAACTTCAATATCTTTAATGATAGCACTAAATGTTTCTGAGCAAGAGTTGATTAAACGATTGTTGTTAAGAGGTAAAGATAGCGGAAGAGCTGATGATGCTAATGAAGAAGTAATTGCTAACAGAATTGAAGTTTACAATGAACAAACAGCTGTTGTAGCTGATTTTTACAATACACAAAATAAGTTTGAAAAAATTGATGGAATTGGTTCTATTGATGATATTTTTGGACGTTTGTGTGATACTATAGATAACCATAAGGTTTCTTTATAATATAATTATCTCAAAGAACTAATGGCTGGGTCTAACTTTATTGATTACGTAAAAATTAATTGTCGCTCTGGTAAAGGAGGGGCTGGATCAAAACATTTCAGAAGAGAAAAATATATTTCTAAAGGTGGTCCTGATGGTGGTGATGGTGGTCGAGGTGGTCACATTATTGCAAAAGGGAATGCTCAAATGTGGACATTGTTGCACTTAAAGCACAAACGACATGTAAAAGCAGGTCATGGTGAAGGTGGTAGTAAAAGTACTAGTACTGGAGCTGAAGGAGCTGATGTTTATGTTGATGTTCCTTTAGGTACAGTTGCAAAAGATGCTGAAACTGGAGAGACTCTTTTCGAAATTACTGAAGATGGCGAGGAGCAAATATTAGTTAAAGGAGGACGAGGAGGTTTAGGGAATAACCATTTTAAAAACTCAATTAATCAAGCTCCAAGATATGCTCAGCCAGGAGAAGACTATGAAGAGGCTTGGAAAATTCTTGAATTAAAGGTATTAGCAGATGTTGGTTTAGTAGGGTTTCCGAATGCAGGAAAGTCAACTTTACTCTCTGTAGTTTCTGCAGCTAAGCCTGAGATAGCAAATTATCCTTTTACTACGTTGGTTCCTAATTTAGGAATAGTTGCTTATAGAGATCATCAGTCATTTGTAATGGCCGATATTCCTGGTATTATTGAAGGAGCACATGAAGGTAAGGGTTTAGGGCTTCGTTTTTTAAGACATATAGAGCGTAACTCTGTTTTATTATTTCTAATTCCTGCAGATAGTGATGATATTCAAAAAGAATTCAATACCCTTTTAAATGAATTGAAACAATTTAATCCAGAATTATTAGATAAAGACAGAATTGTAGCAATTTCTAAATCTGATATGTTAGATGATGAATTAAAAGCTGAAATTACGAAGTCATTGCCTAAAGTTCCTCATATATTTTTCTCTTCAGTTGCTCAACAAGGGTTATTAGAATTGAAAGATTTACTCTGGAATGCAATTAACGACTAAATAGCTCCAAGAGTCAATTCAATTGATTCTTTCTCAATACCATTTACGACTAAATAAAAATACTATCAGTTTTTTCTATTTTAAGACGCTAGTGGTTGTGTTTTATTCTTTTTTTGTTTTTAGTAAATAGTTTTTTCTGCAGCTTGTGTTTGCTTTTAGAGTCTAAGATATATTCATTTTTTAAATAAAAAGATCCCGCAACAAGTGCGGGATCGAATCTATATTAATAATTATTGGATAATATTGTCAGTTACCAAATAGTAACTTTTAAACTATCAGGAGCAATCATATGTCCTTCTTTACAACCGAAAGCATCACTAAATTCAAACATGTTTGTTAAAGGTCCGTTTGTTCTGAAACGAGTAGGAGAATGTGGGTCCGTTTTTACTTGGTTAATTATTGCAGCATCTTTCGAGTTAGTATGCCATACTTGAGCCCAACTCAAAAAGAATCTTTGTTTGTAATCAAAACCATCAATCATTGGATCTTTTTTACCTGACATAGCTTTTTCTAAAGCGTAGTATGAAAGTGTAATTCCAGCTATATCAGCAATATTTTCACCAAGAGTAAGATTTCCATTTACATGGTTTCCTTCAGCCACTTCGTAACTATCAAATTGATTAACCAATTTAGCTGTTCTTTCACTAAAATTAGCTAAATCCTGTTCAGTCCACCAATTATTAAGGTTTCCTTCTCCATCAAATTTACATCCTTGATCATCAAATCCATGAGAGAATTCATGTCCAATCACTCCTCCAATACCACCATAGTTGATAGCATCATCTGCATCTGCATTAAAGAAAGGAGGTTGTAAAATTGCAGCAGGAAAAACAATCTCATTCATTGTAGGGTTATAATATGCATTAATAGTTTGAGGGTTCATTCCCCATTCCTCTTTATCAATTGGTTGACCAATTCTGTTTACATTCTTTTTGTATTCAAAATAGTTCATGTTCATTACATTAGTAGCAAGAGTATTAGATGTAATGTCTACAGAACTGTAATCTTCCCATTTATCAGGATAACCAATTTTGTAGGTGAACTTACTTAATTTTTCCATTGCTTTCGCTTTAGTTTCTTCCCCCATCCAGTCTAATTTTTGAACTCGTTCTTTAAAAACGGTGTTTATGTTTCCAATTAAATCTAACACTTTTTGTTTTGATTCTTCAGGAAAGTGTTTTTCTACAAATAGTTTTCCTATTTGCTCACCAACGTTACCATTAGATTTAGATAGAGCTCTTTTCCATCTGGGCTTCATAACTGTTGTTCCTCTTAAAGTAGTAGAGTAGAAAGAGAAAACTTGTTTTTCAAAATCTTCACTTAAGTTTCCAGCCATGTCATTTATTAAATGCCATTTCATATAATTTTTCCAATTCTCTAAAGGGAAATTGGTTAAAGATGAGTTTAAATTCTTCATAAAATCAAGCTGACCAACTACAACGTCTTCTACTCCTTTTAATTCTGCCGCAATTAAAAATGAAGTCCAGTTTATTGCAGGACATAAGTTTTGTAACTCTTCAATAGATAGCTTGTTGTATGTTAATTCAGGGTCTCTTCTTTGAACTCTATCCATAGAGTTAGCCGCTAAATTAGATTCAATCTCAATTACTTGAGAAGCAATTTCTTCTGCAACTGCTTGATCTTTTCCTGCAAGAACAAAAAGAGCTGTAATGTGCTTTCTGTATTCTGCAAAAACGTTTTCACCTCTTTCATCAGTAGGTGTGTAATAATCTTTATCAGGTAATCCTAAACCACCTTGTGATAAATGCATGATGTATTGAGAACTGTTTCTTGAATCAACCCCAACATATCCAGAAAAAATAGATCCAGAACCTCTTTTTCTTGTTTCAGCCATTGTTTCAATTAACTCCTGTACGTTGCTAACGGCATCGATTTGATCTAATAATGGTTGAATAGGTGTAATACCTAATTCATTAGTTGTTGTTGAATCTAAAGCAGAAGTATAAAAATCTCCAACTTGTTGAAGTGCTGATCCTTTTTTAGATTTTGTGCTGGCAGCCTCATCAATAATGGCTCTTAATTTAATTTCATTTGCATCATTAAGAACATTAAAACTTCCCCATCTACTTTCTGATTCAGGAACAGGATTATCTTTTAACCAGTTTCCAACGGCATATTTTTCAAAATCCTCACAAGGATTAATAGTCGAATCTATTTGACTAACATCAAAAGCAGGAGTTATATCTTTTGAGACTTCTGTGGGTTTTTGCTCTTCGTTTCCACCACAAGCAACAGTAAATGCTACTGCGGTAAGTCCGAGAACTGTTTTGTTAAATTTGTTCATTTTAATTGATTTATTAATTATTGATACCCGAAAGTAATTAAATTATTGAAAAATCAAAATTAGATTATGATAAACGGTTGATTATTAGTGTTAATTGAAAATAGTTGTTAAATTTTTGTGCAATTTATAAAGTGATTACATCTAACTAGTGAGAATTCTTTAAAAACATGTTGAATTGACAATTTATTACTTAATTTAAAACTTAGAAACTATGAAAAAAATAACTACACTAATTACCATAATCCTTTTTATAAGCAGTTCTCTTTTTGCTCAATTAGGAGAAATAAAAGGGATTGTAAAAGATGAAAAAGGTCAACCAATTTGGGATGTTTCAGTATATGTTGAGTATGCAGGGAGTGTGATTGGAGATGCAACTGATTTTGATGGAAAATATACAATTAAACCTTTAAATCCCGGTGTTTACACAGTAATAACTAAAATGACTGGATTTGCCCCCATTAAAACTAAAGAGGTCTTGGTTACATCAGGAAACATAGCATATGTAAACTCAGAGATGATTGCTACGGCAGAAGAGTTGCCTGAATTTAAGGTTGTTACACACGTAATACCTCTATTAAGTATAGCTGAACCAGGTGTTCAACACATCATTCCAAAAGCATTTAAACAAAGTGTTCATAAAAATAATCCCATAAAAGCTATTACATCCATGACTGCAGGAGTAACATTAGCACCAAATGGAAAAGATGTTTATATAAGAGGAGCTAGACCAACATCTACGCAGTTTATTACAGATGGAATGAAGTCTATTACAGGAGATATTGGCATACCTGGATTGGCTGTTGGAAGTATTAAGGTTTATACGGGAGGAATTCCATCAAATTATGGAGATGTAACTGGGGGAGTAATAGTAGTAGAAACGACAAGTTATTTTGATTTAGCTCAAAAATTTAAATAGGATAAAAATTGTAAATGCGATTATTTAAGTCAAAAAAAATACAATCATTAACTGATAACGAGATTATCTCCAAGTATAAAAAGTCTGGAGATAACTCGTTAGTTGGAGAACTTTATAAAAGGTACTCTCACTTGGTTTATGGTGTTTGTCTTAAATATTTAAAGAATGAAGAAGAAAGCAAGGATGCTGTTCTGGAAATTTTTGAAAACTTATTAGAGGATTTAAAAAAGCATGAAATTGTAAATTTTAAATCATGGTTGCATAGTGTTGCTCGTAATCATAGTTTGATGTTTTTAAGAAGGCAACAAACAAAATTGAAAAGAGTAAATGAATATGAAGCAACTTACCAGCATGAAGAGACTTTTGCAGTACCTTTTGCTGTTCACGAAAAAGAAGAGAAGGAAATAGCGTTAACAAAGTTAGAAACAGCTATGTTAAGTTTGAAAGAGGAGCAACGAATTTGTGTGGAGTTATTTTTCTTAAAAGAGAAATGTTATAACGAGGTTGCTGAAATAACGGGCTATGAGATGAAAAAAGTAAAAAGTTATATACAAAATGGGAAACGAAACTTAGCTAACATGATGTTGGATAATTAAAAATAAAATGAAAGAATTACATACGCACATATTTTCGAACACTACTTGCATCTCGAAAGAAACTATGCTGAAACATATAAATAAACAGCTTTCGAAAAAAGAGTTGTACGAAGTAGAAAAACATATGCTCGATTGCGAGCTGTGTTCCGATGCTTATGCAGGTATACAGTACACTCAAAACTCGTCTATGTTGTTTGCTATTGATAATGCGATAGATAAAAGAGCTGGATCAGGAACTTCTAAAGCCCCAATAATGAGACGCTTAATTGTGGCAGCTTCTGTTTTGGTAATAGTATTTGGGAGCTACTTTTCGGTTAACTATTTTAATAAAACGGTAAACAATGAAGGGAATCTAGCTTTAAATGAAGAAAAGGAAGTTGCTTTAAACGAAATGGATACAGAAGAATCTATTGTAGTAGAAAATACAGAGATTAATAGTGAAGACAATAACATGCAAAGTGAAGTCTCAGAGGTAGATTTGGATGAGAAGGTTTCTGTTGTTGAAAATAAAAAGACAGCACTTACTGAAGTTCACGAGCCAGTTATGGTTGAACAGGAATTAATGGATGATTTCAGTAGTGATTTAGTGGTGGTGGATTTTGAATTAGAAGAAGAGGTTAATAAATTAGAAAACACTGTTGACGAAATTTCAGTAAAAGAATTGACTAGTGCTCTTAGTATTGTTTCTGTGAGTTCAGGTGAAGCTTTAAAAAATGAAGAAAAGACTGCTGCAAAAACAACGTCTAATAAAAAGAGAAGCAAGAGAGCTGATAATGAAGCTCAAGTTCCAGTCATGAATGTTTCATCTAATTCAGCTGTCAAATTTAAGGCTGAAACCAAAGAGAATCTACTGGTTATTGATGGCTATAAGGTGTTTGATTACAGAAAAGAGTATCAAGAAGCTTATAATATTAAGGAAGCAGATTCATTTGTTACTGAATCCGTTTCTGCAGGTTTTGAGGGGAAATCAGATAAGGATTTAGCGAACAAAGAATTAGAGGAAAAAATCGTTGAAGTGACTTATCAAGATGTATTAAAAAATGCGATGCGCTTTTATAAAAACAAACAATACAGAGAAGCTCTACAAGAGTTTGATGTGATTATAGCGGAACATTTTAGAGACGTGAATGCGCAATTTTATATGGGTTTATGTTTCTATCATTTAGCACAGAATAAGAGTGCTATAAAGAAGTTTAATTCGGTTTTAAAAAACAAGGAAACAGAATTTAATGAGGAAGCAAATTGGTATAAGGTTTTAACCTTAATTAAAATGGAAAACACAACATCTGCTAAAAAGCTCTTAAAATCTATTGTTAAACAAAATGGCTTTTATAAAATTAAGGCTGAAGAGAGGTTGCAAGGGTTGAAATAGGAGCTTTTCGTTTCGTAGATGACAATTAGTGTAGTAGAATGCGATAAACTTTCGGGTTTACACTGAGCCAAAACATTGTATTTCGTCTTTAATTTATTTATTCTTAAATCCAAATCAGCGATTTGGCTGTATTTTAAATAGTATTGAACTTTCGGGAACGAATCAAAGGTCTTATTTACTCTATACAGTGTTGTAAATAGTTTTAATACTTGATTTACTTTAATTCTATTTTATCTATAAGTAGCTGAAATTTTTCTTCACTTTTGTTTCCGATTAAGAAAGCTATTTCTTCAATATAGTCATCCGAAAAATTTGGTTTATCAAGCTTTCTGCCTCTAAATGATGGGTACATACTTTTTAGAGGTACTTGTATTTCTTGCCAATCACCATTTGATGTGAAGGTTGTGATGTAGGAATAATAATCCGCTGAATTAGATTTTATTCTAAATTGGTACGTTTTAGTGTCGCCTTTTATTTTAAGAACGATTTTGGTGAAACCCTTAATGGATTTTCTTTCGAATTTATGCCTTATAGAAGAGAATCCACCATTATTATCAAGTGATATGGATCCTTTGAAAACAGCGTAACCTTTGGGGCTTAATTCAAAGGAACCTGATGATTTACCTCCCATGACAACATCATCAACAACAGCCCAGTTTTTTAGATCTGATTTTTGATTAAAGTCGAAGATTATATGGGAATCCATAGAGGTTAACATTATCACCGTAAAAATCAAGTATTTCATGAGATTTCGTTTTTATTATTTGCAACGCTATTCTGTGTCATGTTTTAATATGATATAAAATATTGTTAAACAAATCTAGCTGTTTTTTATTGAGAAAGTCAAGTATGTAAAATTTGTTTATAGTGTATTTCAATTTAAGTAAAATTTATTTTTCGAGCCATTCATTTTTTTATGTACTGTAAGAACTAGTATTGATCCAAATCTAAATGAAGAGCACATTATTTAAGTTTAGATATTTTGTCAAAGGGGGTTTTTATTAAAGGTTAATAGCTTTAATAATTTTCTGAAAACTAGTTTCGTTAGCAAATTCTCTCTCAAGCAATATTTTTCGGATTTCAATTTCTTCTTCAGAAAAATCAAGTTTAAATGTATCTTTGATTGATTGATTTAATTCAGTAATGCTCTGATCTATTAAGCAAAGCTTACCTAAGGCTGTTCCTACCACCATTTTTGGGTTAACAATACAATACCTTCCATTGTAAAGCACATTTAGTAGCTTCATTTTAAGTCCGGTAGCTTGTTCGGTATACAACAAGTTGATTTGAGCGTTACTAATTAGTTCCTTCATCTCTTTATCACTCGGGTTTTTTATAAGCTCTATATTATCAAAAGATTTAATCAAATTAATTAGCTCTTTAGTTGGATTTAGTCCAGCAATTTTGAGTGGAATTTCTGAACCCTTAAAAAATCTTTCGATAATAAATTTTGCTGCATTGATGTTTTCAGCAACACTTAAGTTTCCATGATATAAAACGTATTCACCTTTTCCAGGTTTTATGGTTACATTTTCGTTTGCATGGAATCCGGGAACAAAAATGGATTTAGTGTTCAAGTATTTTTTTCTGAAATAAGCTAAATCAGTCTCAGAAATGGAAAGGCATAAATCTGCATTTTCAATTATTGATTCAAAACGTTTTAATTTTTCAGCTTCAGTTTTAAAGTATGTTTGCTTAATAGTATTTTGCTCAATATTGGCGAGTTCAAAGTAGTAGTTGTGTTCTATGTTGTGGTTTCTAACAATCTTAAAACGATTTTTTAAATCAATGTCATTTAATAAAGAACAACAATGTAAACCTTCAAATAAAATTGGAAAATCGTTTTTTAAAAGATTTGATTTTAGCTTTTTAGAAGCTCTTGATTTCACAATGAAAGGGAGTGTAGA
This sequence comes from uncultured Flavobacteriales bacterium, assembly GCA_913048175.1. Classification (GTDB taxonomy): domain Bacteria; phylum Bacteroidota; class Bacteroidia; order Flavobacteriales_E; family Vicingaceae. Next base: position 17,029 of record CAJWVX010000030.1, read on the forward strand.
CAGGTGTGTTTGAACTCCTTTTTTACGTTTGTAATAATGAACAGATGCACAAATTTTATTGAGTTCGGGTTGTTTCCCCCTTCCATATTCAAAACAATGTAAATGAACTTTTATTCCTTTATTATGAAAGTATTTTATTCTATAAAATACATCAATAACTCCACCGTAATTGGCAGGAAAAGGTACGTCAAATGATATGATATTTATTTCAGTCAAAAAGGTCTGAAATTACGTGTTTTTCTTTTTCCCAGTTCAGTTCTAATGCTGCTTTTTTTGCATTTTTTTTCCAAATTTTGAGTTGTTCTTTATCACTCAGCATAGCTTCAATTTTTGTAGCAATGTGTTTTGGATTGTGATTCTCAATTATTTCTCCTAACTGATGTTGGGTTACCAAATTTTTCATTTCTGGAAGGTTGGATACCAAAACTGGAATTTCAGCTTGTATGTAATCAAATAATTTATTTGGTAAAGCAAAACGGTAGTTTAAACCAGCGTCCTCTTCTAGGCTTAAACCTAAATCTGCTTGTTGTGTATATCCATGTAGTTTTTCTAAAGGGATTCTTCCTAGTAGTTTTACTTTATCTTGAAGGTTAAGTTTTGTGATTAGACTTTCAATTTCTTGAGAAATATCACCTGTTCCTGCAATGTATAAAACGTAATTGTTTAAGTGCTGCATTGCTTCTATCATCTGTTCAATTCCTCTATTTACATTTATTGACCCTTGATAGATGATTATCTTTTTGCCCTCAACTTTAATAGTTTCTACTTTAGCAGTTTGTTTTTTTAGTGAAGGAACATTTCTTAAAAGGGATACTTTAATGTTGTACTCCTTCTCAAATAAATTTACAATAGATTGGCTTACCGTTAAAACGTGTTTCAGGTTTGGAACCATAAGTCTCTCTAAAAACTTCCAAAAATTTCTACTAAAAGGGTTGTTTATTAATTCAGGCACTTCAGTAAAATATTCATGGCTATCAAAAATTAATTTTAATTTTTTAATTTTAGAATATAAATAGTTAGCGGGTAAAGTGTCAAGATCATTACACCAGAGTACATTAGGTTTTGTGTACAGCAAAAAAATTAATAATCGAATGTTGTAGTTCGCGTAAAATAAAGGACCCTTGTTAAACCAAAGCTGAAACCTTTTGGTTTCATAATTCCTATAAATAAATTTGCTGTCCTTAAAATATCTACCAATAAGAATTACATCATGCCCAAGTTCTGTTAAGGTATTACAAATCTTATCTACACGTTGGTCGGTAGCTAAATCGTTTGTAACAGAAACTATGGTTTTTGGTTTAAGCATGTGGCGTAAAAATAACTGATTAATATAAATCTATCAACAATAGGTTCTGAATATTTATTTTATTGGATGTATTGCATAATCTTCTAATAATTAAATTTGGGTGATAAAGAAAGGAAGATTATGAAAAATATTGCAATTATTGAAGGTGGGTATAGCCATGAGAAAATAATTTCGTTGAAAAGTGCGGAGATGGTGTTTCAGCATATTGATAGGGAAAAATACAATCCCATTAAAGTGAGAATTGATGAAGAGGGGTGGTTTGCTTTTGATGGGGACGAGAAAATTGAGATGGATCGGACGGATTTTTCGTTTAAGGACACCAAATTTGATATTGCTTTTATTGTGATTCATGGAACGCCTGGTGAGGATGGAAAATTGCAAGCGTATTTTGATATGTTGGATATTCCTTACAGCACTTGTAGTCATTTTGCTGCGACTTTAACTTTTGATAAATATGTTTGCAATCAGTATTTAAAAACGGTTGGTATTAAAGTGGCCGAGGCGGTTTTGGTTCGGGAAGGCGAAACCATTGATGCAACTGCACTAGTTGCCAAAGTTGGCTTGCCTTGTTTTGTAAAACCCAATGATGGTGGAAGTAGTTTTGGAATAACTAAAGTGAAAAGTGAAACAGAATTGAAAAAATCAATAGAATTAGCATTGTCACACGGAACGCAAGCCATTGTAGAAAGTTTTATGGATGGTAGAGAGGTTACCAACGGTATTTATAGAACTAAAAATGGTTTTGTTCCATTACCAATTACAGAGATAGTTACCTCTAACGATTTTTTTGATTTTGATGCTAAGTACAAAGGCGAATCAGATGAAATTACACCTGCAGATTTAACGGATGAGTTAGCCAATAAGATAAAAACTGTTACGCAACAAATTGTAGAATTGCTAGATATGAACGGAATTGCTCGTGCAGATTACATTATACAAAACGGAGAACCTTATTTAATTGAGATTAATACTGTTCCGGGATTATCTAAAGAGAGTTTAATTCCGCAAATGGCTGCCCATGAAGGTATTCCTTTAAAACAGTTATTTAATGAGGTTCTGGAGGTTATTCAATCGTAATGAAATCTTAAAGCTGCAACAATAATAATTTTATTATTTACGAATTTGTAGACAATTCGATGCTCTTTGGTAATACGTCTACTCCAATAACCTTTTAATTGATGCTTTAGTGCTTCTGGTTTTCCAATCCCAGAAAAAGGATGTTCAATTATGTTTTGTAGTAAAATTGAAATTCGTTCTTGAATATTAGTGTTATTCGTTTTTTTCCAATATTTCAAGTCTTTTAATGCATTTTTGGTGAATTCTATTTCCATAGATCTTCAATGTTCATCTTGGTAGTTTCACCTTTTTCTATTTGTTCAACTCCTTTCATTAAATGGTTTCTGTTTTTTTCTGATGAGAGTAAATACAGCGTTTCTTCCATGGACTCGAAGTCGGATTTAGAAAGGACAACAACATCTTCTCCATTAGTTCTTTTTACGTACAATGGAGAATGAGAACTCAATACCTCATCCAAAAATTTTTTTAGATTTTGTCTAAAGTTAGAGTAGGTTGTTACTTCCATAGTTAAAGTGTTTATTACGAAGGTACTAAAAATGAAATACCTGTACAATAAGTGGTACAGGTATTTTTCATTGATTAATTTCTACATTAAGTAATTGATCAATTGCTGCACAGCTTTCCCCCTGTGACTAATTCCATTCTTTTCATCTAAACTCATTTCAGAAAAAGTAGTGTTATAACCTTCAGGTTTAAAAATAGGATCATAACCAAACCCTTCAGCACCACTTTTGGTTTCGGTAATTTCTCCTTCAGCAACCCCTTCAAATAAGGATTCCTTACCATCAATAATTAATGCAATAACAGTTTTGAAATGAGCCTTTCTGTTGGTTTGATCTTTTAAGTTTGTTAAAACTTTATCCATATTATCTTCCGCAGATTTTTGTTCTCCTGCATATCGTGCAGAATAAATTCCAGGCTCACCGTTGATGGCTTCTATTTCTAACCCTGTATCATCTGCAAAACAGTTGTATCCATAATTATCAAAAACATGTTTGGCTTTTTGCAAAGCATTTCCGGTTATGGTATCAGAAGTCTCCGGAATGTCTTCAGAACAATTGATATCGTCTAAACTTAATATTTCTAACGAATCGGGTAAAAGGCTTTTGATTTCCTTAATTTTATTTTTATTGTTTGTTGCGAATACTAATTGCATAGTTAAAGTTTATGATACCAAAAATAGGGTTGTTTGATGTTACATTAGGTGTTCTATATCTTTTTATCATTTACTTTTGTGCGTTTTTGTATCGTGATAAAAAAATTAAAACAAATCCAGAGTATAAATATTTTATAATAGGACTAACTGCGAAACTGTTCGGATGTATAGGGTTTGTTTTGTTTTCAGTGTATTATTATAAGGGGGGAGATACTTTTGTGTTTTTTAATGCAGGTAAAGGATTGTCGCATTATATTTTCACGGATTTTGGTTCGGCAATGGATGTTATGATTGCTTCAGCTGAGAATCTTAATTTGTATCAACATAATTTTGCTCCGGCTTATAATTATATTTTAAAATCAGACGATGTGTTAAGTATTGTTAAAATAACAAGCGTTATCAATATTTTCTCTTTTAATTCTTATTTAATAGCATCTATTTTTTTTGCCATATTTTCTTTTTTTGGATTGTGGTTTGGTTATAGCAACATGTGTAAACTTTATCCTAAATGTTCTAAATATATGCTTGTAGCATTTTTATTGATTCCTACAGCGTTGTTATGGAGTTCGGGAATCCTAAAAGATACGGTTACCCAAGGTTGTATCGGTTGGATGTTGTTTGCATTCTCTAATTTGTTTATTTTTAAACGAAAATTATTTTTTAGCATAGGTATAATTTTAATTGGAGGCATTACCATTTTTTTTCTTAAACCATATCTATTATACGTGTTGCTACCTTGTTTATTTATTTGGGTACAAGCTAATTTGAAAAATATTGTTAAGAATAATTTTATTCGAGTAATCGTTAAGCCAATTTTTATTCTAATTTTAGTTGGAGTAGGAACTTTTTTATTTCAAGAAATATCATCTGGAGCAGGTAAATATAGTGGAGATAAGATGGAGAAAACATTGGAGGGCTTCCATTCTTGGCACGAGTACTTAGCCGAAAATAGGGATCAGTCGGGGTACACACTTGGAGAAATGGAATTGACTCCACTCGGCATGTTGGAAAAAGTACCTGCGGCATTTAATGTTACTTTCTTCAGACCCTATTTATGGGAAGCAAGAAATTTACCTACGTTTTTAGGGGCGATTGAAGGCTTATTCCTTTTTGTTTATTTTATGTATTTGTTGATGACGCTCCGCTTAACTTTTTTTAGAATTATTTTTAAAAATAAAGAAGTATTTTTTATGATGCTCTTTGCTACTGTCTTTGGTGTTGTAGTAGGTATCAGTTCCTATAATTTTGGGGCATTATCACGTTATAAAATACCAGCAACTATGTTTTTTGTGTTAAGTTTAGTGCTTATACAGGCTGAATCTAAAAAAGAAAAACTGTTGAACTAAATGTTTTTAAAAATGTCTAAATATTTATGTTTATTGGCTGCTATAGAATATTTTTCTTTGATGGTTTTTCGCGCAGCTAGGCCTATTTTTTTTCTATGTACTGGGTCAATCATTAATAATTCTAATTTATTTTTCCAATCATTATAATTATCAGGGGTAATTAAATAACCATTTTCCCCTGATTCAATAATCCTAAAGTTAGCTCCCAAAGCTGCAGCAATTGTTGGGACACCTAACGCCATGTATTGTATTGCTTTTAACCCACTTTTACCATATACCCATTCCTCATCGGGTAAAGGATAAAGTCCAATATCAAATTGCTGCAAGGTTTCTATTTCAATAGCTTCGCTCCATTCGTGAGCTTCTAAATTAACACCTTCTATCTTAAAAGAACTATCGCCCATTACCAATAATTTAAAGTCGTATTTTTTTGCGAGTTCTTTTAATACGCCTCCTAATAAATATAGGTATTTAGAAGTGCTATGACTACCACTCCATCCTAATATTAATTGATGATTATTGGAATAATTATTAGTTGGCTGATACCTTATCTCAGTATCAACAGTACTGGAAATGTCAGTGGTACTTGAATTGTATTGTTGTACAAATTGATCTAAAGTAGGAGTGCAGGTAATTACATGGTTAGCGGCTTTGATTAAGTAAAGCATTTTGTTTTTACCTTTTAATGCTTGCCAAAACTTATTGGCCTCACTTGAATGACCCAAAAATACCATATCGTCAATGTCATAAATTATTTTTTTAGCCAATAGAACCACTAATCTTTCAAATAATGGTATTCCAATGGGAGTTACCCAAAGGTGTATGTACACAATATCATATTTTCGAATTGAAAAAAGAAGTAATAACCGTTTCAGGTAACCTAGTATTGTGTGAAAAACTTTTTGAGCAAAAAAATTGGGTAGATATAAAATTTTCCAAAATTTAAGAGATACAAAAGAGGCTGTTTTGATTTGGTAACCATTGTCAATAAATGCACTAAAATATTGCTCATACTTCAATCTTTGACTAGGGGCTTTGTCTATAGGGTAAGGTGATAAGAATAATATTTTTTTATTCACAAGTTAATCTAGTAATTCTTTATAAATTGAAAGGTACAAACCTACGCCTTTTTCTAAGTCATAAAAAGCTTTAGAGCTTTCTCTTATAGATTGAGAATTGGTCTTTTTCCAAGCTTTAATATTTTGGGTTGCAACTTTAAAAGATTTTTTATTCATTTCATGAAGACAAAAACCAGCATTTGTTTTATTTACAATCGCATCTACATCGCCTACATTATTGTTGCAAATTAGAGGTATTCCCATCGCCATCAATTCGCCCATTTTAGTGGGCGAACTCGATTTTTTTGAATATGCTGGTTTGATAAAAAAAACACTAAAATCAGAAGCGTGTGCATATTGAGGTATTGCTGCCCGTTGCGAAAATTGAACGATTAAATCTATTGAGTTTATGTTGTGTTTTTTAGCTTTTTCAACAACAGACTCTTTACTGTCTGGTGTTAAAAATAAAAATTTCGCATCAGGTATTTGTTGTTTTAAGACACTAAAGAATTGTAACATTTCATCTGCCAAATACCACGTACCTAATGATCCTAAATAGCTTAAAACAAATTGGGAAGGCTTTAAGCCTAAATTTAATTTTGCAGCTTTTCTTTTTTCGTCTGTAACCAAATTAAATAACTCGTAATCTGCTGCACAAGGAATAATCTTGATTCTGTCAGCTGTTAAATCAGGAATGTTCCATGTCAATATCTCTGTTTTTCCACTTTCAGTTAAACTCACTACTTTATCAGCATATTCCAGAAAAGCTTTTTCTTTTTGTTTAAAAAAGTTATAAATCCATTTAAAATGTGGTTTTGAAATATCCCAAATATTACCATCTACCCGCTCATCAGCCCAAAAACCACGCATATCAAACAAAAACTTCACTTGGTGTTTTTGTTTAAAACCCAACCCAATTAATGCGGTAATATAACTACGGCAATGGATGAGATCAAACTGTTTTTGTTGATGGAGTTGTTTTACTTTGTTGTTGAGTTTAAGTATGTCCCAAACAGTAGAAAGTACAGGTGGTTTTTTGGTGTAAAAAATGGGTTGCCAATCAATATTGTTTTCAGCACAAATTGACTCTATAATGGTTTTGTTTTGTTGGTAACGCTCTCTCTTTTCGCACGAGATAAGCGTAAACTGATATCCTTTTTTTGTCAGGCCAATAATGTATGGTAGAACCTGACTTTGTCCCAAAGGGTCCGTCATTCCATCGTAAGAAAGATATAGTACTTCTTTATTAATCATATTAAACAATGGTTTTAATTGGGATTAATTTAATACTGCTTTCATTGTGTTTCAATAGTTTCGATTTATTAAAGCTACTCATATTGTATAATAGTTTAACCTTATTTTTGAAGGTCCATTGTTTTGTTAAATACGTTTTACCGGAAGCAATATTATCTTGTTTTACATTGGGAACATCTTGATCATTTTTTAAAGCTGTAATGCTTTTTAAATACAAATCATGAGCATGCTCCATAACTTTAATATGAATTTGATAAAGGTCTTCATTTCCTGTTAGTTTTGTTCTTTCTGTAGTAAGGATATTTCCTGAATCGATCCCTGCATCAATCCACATAATGGTATTACCAATTAAATGGAAATTATTTTCTGTAATACACCAGTTGGTGCAATTTGGACCTCCTTTTACATAGGGAGATATACCTGTGTGTAAATTGATAATGCCCTTAGTCGATTGGAATTTATCCAGTCTGTTTTTTTTAATTAAACCGGTTCCAGACACGATGATTAAATCACAATTTAAATTGGCGATATAATCAATGACTTTTAGATCATTAATATTCTCAACAATTAATTGAATTTTTTTAGGCCACAACGGATATTTATTGTCGTAAAATTTCATTAACGAATGCCAAGAGTTGTCAATTTTATAAAAAAGTATTTTATTAATTATTTTAAAGAAGATTTCAAAAAAAGAAGCCTTTCCTGTCTTTTCTTTTTCTTCAATAACAACACCTACCACATTGGCTATGTTGACTATTTTATTAGTCAATGCTTTTTGGTTTTCATTTTTTCCACATAAAACTATTACTCTCATTTCCCTAGAGTTTTTTTGATTTTTGAAATGATTTCATTTGCTCTAAGCTTTGTTTTTAACATACTTTCATTATAGAGTTCAATTCTAGGAATTTCAAAAAAGCTACTTTCATGAGGGCTGTAAGACTCTTGATTTACCACTAGTCCTAATAGGTATCCAGTATTCTCAGCTTCTTTTTTAACTAATGCATTATAACTACCAATAGGGTATGAGATCGTTTTTGGAAAACTTCCTAACTCATCTTTCATTCTTTGCCTTGAATATAATAATTCATACTTTAACACATTGATGTCTTTAATGTTGCCTAGCATAGGATGAGATACGGTATGTGATCCGAATTCTACACCATCAATTTTTAACTTCCGAATATCATCCCATGACAAGAACAAGTTTTGGGGTAGGGCAACATCGCTAAAGTTTATTAAAAGGTCTTCAATTATCAATCTCCTTTTTTCATCTTCAAGGCCTTTTAATTGAGGCTTAAAGTTTTTAACAAAAGTAAGACGTTCTGAATTAGTGCTCCAAACTAGATCTGGAAACCCTAAGGTTTTTCCATTTCGGAAATTTAACTGATTAATCTTTGTGTTTTGAAATAAATAATCAACTGTATAAGTCCATATTGGAGTGTTGTTGTCAATAGATTGTGTAACTAGATACATTGATACAGGAACTTCGTGTTTTTTTAAAATAGGGTAAGCATATTCTAAAAAATCTTTGTATCCATCATCAAAAACGATACTTGCAATTTTATGATGGCTTTTCTTTATAGCTCCTTTATTTAATAAATAGTCTTCTAATAAAACTAGATGATATTTTTTCAGATAATGAATCAGATTATTCCGAAGATGAAGAATTAGCTGATAAACAAAATAAAATAGTAACTACTACAGAATGGGATGGTGCTGAAATTCCACTTTCTAAAACTGTAGCAAAAATAAAAACTATTAATGATATGTCTCCAGATAGTAATGGTAATGTATTTTTGGACTTTGGTACTAAAGGTGATATTGGTGTTACCGGACCA
>CAJWVX010000031.1 GCA_913048175.1 uncultured Flavobacteriales bacterium
TAAGATTTGGACCTAATACGGATGATCATGATTTTGAATTTAAAACAAAACATGCCCGTAAGTTTTTAGAAGAAGGATGTAAAGTAAAAGCATTCGTTTTCTTTAAGGGAAGAACAATTATTTTTAAAGATAGAGGTCAAATTCTATTATTAAAAATGGCAACTGAATTAGAAGATATTGCAGTTGTTGAAGCTTTGCCAAAAATGGACGGTAAGCGAATGTTTATGTATTTAAGTCCAAAGAAAAAAAAGTAGTAATAAATTAATATATATATAGTATGCCTAAAATGAAAACTGGCTCCAGTGCTAAGAAAAGATTCCGATTAACTGGATCCGGAAAAATTAAAAGGAAACATGCTTTCAAAAGTCACATCTTAACTAAGAAATCGACTAAAAGAAAGCGTAATTTAACTAAATCAGGTTTAGTAGCTAAAGTTGATGTTAAAAGTATTAAATTACAATTAGGAATATAATTCCTAAACATGTTGCCTTAAATCGGTTAACGTAAAGTTAAAAAAGTTTATAACCAGGGGTTTAGTTTAAAGATTCGAAAGGACACTAAATTTCAAAAAACGTAGAATGAAATGCCTAGATCAACAAATTCAGTAGCTTCAAGAGCAAGAAGAAAAAAAATCATGAAGCAAGCCAGAGGTTACTTTGGTAGAAGAAAAAATGTATGGACAGTAGCAAAAAACGCAGTTGAAAAAGCTGGTGTTTATGCTTATACTGGTCGTAAACAAAAGAAAAGAAACTTTAGAGCGCTTTGGATTCAAAGAATCAATGCAGCATCTAGACTACACGGAATGTCTTATTCTAAGTTTATGGGTGAAGTTGCAAAAAACGACATCAAATTAAACAGAAAAGTTTTAGCTGATTTGGCTATGAATCATCCTGATGCTTTTAAAGCAGTAGCTGATAGCTTAAAAAAATAGAGTTATAATTATATTAAAAAAGGGGAAGCATTTTGCTTCCCCTTTTTTTTATTCAAGTAATTAATTATCCATTATTTTATTCAGAACCTTCCTAAGGCAGAACTTCATTTACATATTGAAGGAACTTTTGATCCTGAATTACTATTTAAAATAGCTCAGCGAAATAATGTAGCTCTAAAACATGCTACTGTAGAAGCTTTAAAGGAAGCCTACTCTTTTGATTGCTTACAAGATTTCTTAGACATTTACTACCTAGGAGCTGAAGCTGTATTAATAAATGAATAAGATTTTCATGAGTTAACATATAGTTATTTAGAAAAGTGTGCGAAACAAAATGTTCTACAAACATAAATAATGTTTGATCCTCAAACTCACACAGAAAGAGGTATAGCTTTTAAAACTGTAATAAATGGAATAAATAAAGCTGTTGAAGATGCTAAGAAAGATCTAAATATATCTACCATACTTATTATTAGCTATTTAAGGCATTTATCTGAGAAATCTGCATTTAAAATATTAGAAAAATCAATTCCATATAAATATAAAATTACTGCTGTTGGATTGGATTCTTCAGAGAAAGGAAATCTACCTTCTTAATTTGCAAGACTTTTGCTGCAGGATACATTCCTATAGTGCATGCAGGAGAAGAAGGTGGCGCTGATTATATTTGGGTAGCACTGGACATTCTTAAAATTAAAAGAATTGACCACGGAAATAATTGTTTACAAGATGAGATTTTGGTTAAAGAAATAATCAAGAGAGATCTCGCTTTAACAGTTTGCCCTCTTTCTAATACAGCTTTACAAGTTGTTTCAGATTTGAAAGATCATTCCTTAAAGAAAATGATGGATTTAGGACTTCAAATTACAATTAATTCAGATGACCCAACTTACTTTGGTGGACAAGTCAATCAAAATTACATCGACACTCAAAAAGCATTAAATCTTACTAAGAAAGATCTTCATCAATTAGCTAAAAACTCTTTTAAGTATTCTTTCTTAAAAGAAAACAAAAAGGAAGACTTTATTAAAGAACTGGATAAGTATTATTTGAATAACAAATAACTATTTGATATTTCTATTCTTTAATAAACTTCTTAACCACCCTTATTCCATCACTTTTTAAAATACTAAATACGTAAACTCCAGAAGCAATATTCTCGACATTAATTCTAGTTTGAGCTTTTGACAATTTTCCTACTCTCACATTTTTTCCGGCTAAATCAATAATAGAATACTCCAACACATCATTAAATAAAGTTGTAGTTACCGTAATATTATTTTTTGTTGGATTGGGATAAACTATAAAAGCAAAATTATCATCACTACTATCCTCTATTCCTATAGCAAAGTCAGTGTCAAAAACAAATAGACCTTCTTGCATATCTGATGCCAAAATTTTACCAGATGATAAGAATGGATAAATACCCCAACATCCTTGATACACTGCATCAGCATGAATACTAATTGATGTGTTATAATACCCTGCTAAACTAATGTTATTCAAATCTGATGTGTTAAAAACATAAATCCCATCAAAATAATGACTCACATAAAGGTTATCATCTTTGAATATAAGATTATGAGGTATCGATAAGGATTGAACCGTATTTGCTCCTACAGTATCTATAAAAGTAATATCTGATAAATCAGTAACATCTAATATTTTAATATCCAAGCCATGGTTTTCATCTGCCAAGGCATAATAATCTCCACTTTTATGAAGCCAACCAGAATGATTATATCCTTGCTGCGTATAACTAGTTAGAGAGCCTAACCCTTGAACATTTCCTATATTAGAAAAATCAACAACAAACAATCCATTATCACCAGCGTTACAATAAGCTGTATCATTCTCTACAAAAATATCATGTACATACCCAATAGTACCATTCCAAAAGGGAACATCATTGGCACAATTAACAAGTAATTGAGGACTAGTAGGATTAGTTAATGAATATACAGAAAGAAAATTTGCACCTAAATTAGTTGCTCCTCCACAAGAGTACAAATAACCTGCAACAGTATCGATAAATAAGTTGTGAGAAGTAATAATCAAAACGTCACTATCGTAAACAACTGGAGCTGAATCTGGAAGAAAAGATAAATCTGCTATTTGAAGAGAACTTTGTCCTTCATCACAAACAATATATAAATAATCTTGATAAGTATCATAATCCCTATGTATAACTTGATCTCCTTGAAATTTCCCAGGAATAAATGCTAATGTATCTACATTATTAACATCTGTAATATCAAAAATATGTGTCCCTTGAGTCGATCCAATTATTGCATATTCTTTTCCATCTTTTTCATATCCCCAAATTTCACTATATGTGTTAATATGATCAGCAGAAGGTATTAGTGTTGAATCACTCCACTGATAAACTTTAGTCATATTTAAACTTGTTTGAGCTTTTGTACTTAAAAATGTAAATAGGACAACGAACGTAAAAAAAAATCTCATAATGTAAATTTTGGTCTAGTCAAAGATAAATTATTTATACTTAAGATTTATATATGAATTATTTAAAGGCACATTAAGATGCTTAACTTTGATTAAATTATTAGAGAATTGGAGACTAAGAGACTTAATAAAGCAATTTCAGAAACAGGTTACTGCTCTCGTAGAGGTGCTGATAAATTAATTGAAGAAGGAAAAGTTAAAGTAAATGGTAAAATCCCAGAACTAGGAACAAAAGTAACTGCTAATGATGTTATTAGTGTTAATGGAACTATTGTGACTAAAGAAGTTGAGAACATTTATTTAGCTTTTAATAAACCTGTTGGAATTACCTGTACCACAGAAAGACAGATTGAAGGAAACATTATAGATTACATAAACTACCCTGAACGAATCTTTCCTATTGGAAGATTAGATAAGCCCAGCGAAGGTTTAATTTTTATGACTAATGATGGAGATATCGTGAATAAAATACTCCGATCAAAAAATAGTCATCAAAAGGAATATGTTGTTACTGTTAGCAGAAGACTTACAGATGACTTTATACGGAAAATGGGAAATGGAATCCCTATTTTAGATACTGTTACTGATAAATGTAAGGTTACACGAATTAATGATACTACCTTTAATATTGTTTTAACACAGGGTTTAAATAGACAAATAAGAAGAATGTGTGATTACTTAGGGTATCAAGTACAGACATTAAAGCGTGTTCGTATTATGAATATCTCTCTTAAAAATATTAAAGTCGGAGAATATCGCTCCTTTACTTCTAAAGAACTAAATGAAATACAAACATCAATATCAGATTCTAGCAAAACAGAAGATGCATCATAGTTATGACTGATTTTGACAAAAAAAAACATTGGGAGAATATTTATGAAACAAAAAACTTAGATGAAGTCAGTTGGTATGAATCAGCACCTCAAAATTCTATAGACTTAATTACACAGGATAAACCATCAAAGAATTCTAAAATTATTGATATTGGAGGTGGTGATAGCTTTTTAGTTGATCATTTATTGGATTTAGGTTTCACTGATATTACTATTTTAGATATTTCTACAAAAGCAATTGAACGTGCTAAATCAAGATTAGGAATTAGAGCTACTCAGGTAAAATGGATTGTTTCTGATATTACCAAATTTGTTGACCAAAAAAAATATGATATATGGCACGACAGAGCTGCATTTCATTTTTTAACCAAACCTAATGATATTAATAGCTATGTTATTAATGCAAAAAAATCATTAAACAGCAATGCAAATCTCATTATAGGAACTTTTTCTGATGATGGCCCTTTAAAGTGTAGTGGAATAGAAATTACAAGATATTCTAAGACTACCTTAAAAAAGTGTTTTCAGAATGATTTTACATTATATAAATGTATTAACTATAATCATCCAACACCTTTCAACACGATGCAAAATTTTGTATTTTGCAGTTTTAAAAGGATATAATCATATGAACTTAATTAACGAAGTACAAGAAAGAAGTGGTCATAAATGTGAATTATGTAGTTCTACAAAGGACTTAAAAGTTTACGAAGTTCAGCCGCCTATGAATCAGGGTGCTTATGGAAATATTAATGCTTGTGCAACTTGTTTAGATCAAATAGAAGATCCTGAAAAAATGGATGCTAATCACTGGCACTGTTTAAATGATAGTATGTGGAGCGAACATGATGCTGTAAAAGTTATGGCTTGGAGAATGCTGGCTAGACAAAAATCTCAAGACCTAATGGATATGATCTATTTTGAAGGTGATGCTAAAAAATGGGCAGAAGCTACTGGTGAAGGTGATGAAGATTCAGTAAAAATAGTACACAAAGATAGCAACGGTGTTACTTTACAAGCTGGAGATTCTGTCGTATTAATTAAAGATTTACCTGTTAAAGGATCTAGTATGATTGCTAAAAGAGGAACAGCTGTTAGAAGAATTTCTTTAGATCATGAAAATGCTGAATATATTGAAGGTAAAGTAGATGGACAACAAATTGTTATCATAACTAGATATGTTAAAAAAACATAATATGTCAAACGGAACAAACAGAAAAGACATCCAAATAGGTACAGAAGTTGAAGTAGTTCAAAAAAACCATCAAAGATCAGGTGAACTTACTGAAGGTATTGTAGCTAAACTATTAACAAATTCACCTTCTCATCCCCACGGAATAAAAGTGATGCTTGAAGATGGTATTGTTGGGAGGGTTAAAAAAATATTGAACTAAACTAAGTATTACTACTAATTTGTTTTTAATATTTATTTCTGGGCTAATTTCTTAATTATTGTATACTTCACATTTTCTTGGCGAGGGTCAATATTTACAATGATATTTGCTATGTGATTATTTGCTCTATCTGCTTTCGGAATTTTTGTACCAATAGTTAACCACTTCATTTTGTAATTTTCACTACCTATTACTATATTGTATAATTTATCATACTCCAATTCGAACTCGAAAAAACCAAGATCATTTGATACCGTTGAGCTAATAGCGTTATCTCCTTCATACAATAGTATTTTTTCATCACTTACCAAATCTTTTTGAGAAAGTAAGGTTCCTGAAATTGTAAGCTGTTTTTTTTCTTCAGTATTCTGACTAAAAACTGCTGCTCCCATTAACAAAAAATTGAAGATAATTATGCCATGTTTTAAATTTCTCATTTTAATTGATTTGGTAATTTTAATTTCGACAACTTCAGGGAATTAGAAAATTAATCTGTGAAGAAATAATATTTGATCGGAATCACTTTAAGTAAACGCTATGATTATAAGTAAGTTACAATTTACTAAGTATTTTTTTAATTCAATATAGTAAAAACCCTTAATCATCCTATAAACAAAAGGATCTGACGTAAAATAAAATATTCATATTTACTCATTAAAGAGTATAAAAGATCAACTTTAATCGTAAATAAAAGAGTTTTATCGATAAAACATGTAGCTTATTAGTAATTACTATGTTGGATAAGAAACCATGATAAATAGTAATTCCTTTCACAAATGAATTAATGCGACTAAATTTGGAACATATTAAATTCAAACAGAATGAACAAAGAATCTTTAGATGATGTATTAGCAAATGATAAGCACGAGCAAAAGATTAAAATTGAATATGCTGGAGCCTGGATTAGAACTAAAGCTTCATTATTTGACGGGATTGTTACTGCTCCAATTGGAGGTTTAGTCATCTACAATCTTCTTATTGTTAAATCCTTTCCACTTGTAATATTCACTACCATTTTAATTGTTTTATATAAACCATTAATGGAGTGGAGATATAAAGCTACTTTAGGTAAAATGGTCTGTAAAATTAAAGTTGTTAATGAGAATCAAGAATTCCTCACTATCGATCAAGCTTTTGGTAGATCTATTCCTTGGATAATAAATCACGTTCTTTCTTTAATTTCCTATTATTACATTTTTCAAACAGAAGCCTTCTATAAAATGAATAGTATTTTCAATATGGAAGCACTTTCTGTCTCAACACCAGTAGAAAATGCTAATACAGTTTACTTTTTTATTTTTCTTGTAATTTTGGGAAGCTTGGTTTATGACAAACGACACCAAGGTTTTCATGATAAAATTGCCAAGACCTTAGTAATTAAAAAAGATTAAACCAATGATTCTTGAATCATAGTTTTATTCATGGATGTAGAAAGAGTATCAAAACCAAACCACTCGCCTAACTCAACATCAAAGTCTTTACCATTTAAATAACTATTAAGGGCTCTGTTTAAACCTTTAGTATAAATCTGATGCTTTGCCCCTGTTGGATCTTTATGTATTAAATCGTTTTGAGCAAACCCTTTAAATTTTGGCCCAGTAATTTTAATATCAAACTGCTCAGGATCCTTACCAATCGGACTATGTATAGTAGTTGTAAACTTATGCCAAAAGGCTGACTGAATACAATTGTTTTCGAATAGTTGACGAACAACTTCTAAAGAATCTATTGTTTCTTGCTCTGTTTCTGTTGGAAATCCATACATCAAATAAGCATGAACCATTACTCCATATTTAGAAAACGAATTAGTTACTCGAGCAACTTGAGCAATATCAACCCCTTTTTTCATTTTAACCAACAACCTATCTGAAGCAACTTCTAATCCTCCTGTAACTGCAATACAACCTGACATTGCTAATAACTCACACAATCCATCCGTAAAGGTTTTTTCAAACCTAATATTAGTCCACCAAGTAATTTTCAACTTCCTACTTAACAATTCTTCGGCAATTGATTTGAGCATTTTAGGAGGAGCAGCTTCATCAACAAAATGAAAACCATTTACACCAGTTTCTGCCATTACCTGCTCAATCTTATCTACAAAATTGATAGCGGTTGTATTCTGGTAAATCCCTATATAATCTAAATTAACATCACAAAAAGAACATTGTTTCCAATAACATCCGTGCGAAACAGTTAGTTTATTCCATCTACCATCAGTCCATAAACGGTGCATCGGGTTAATTACATCTAAAAAAGACATGTATCTTTTAAAGTCTAATCCATTATAACTCGGAGCTGGTAAATCTTTATGATGAAATATTGTATTTGGAGTTTTATTCTGATAAACAACCTTTTTCTTTTTTAAGAGAAAGGTACGCTCCAGTTGACTCTCTTCTATCTCTTTTCCTAAATATTGAGTAAGCCTTAACAACGGGCCTTCACCATCATCTAATGTAATATAATCTATGTATTTAAAAATTCTTGGATCGGTTAGCGAACGTAATTCTGTATTGCAATATCCTCCACCAAAAGCAACTTTAATATGTCTATAATTTTTCTTAATAAATTGTCCGCAACGCAATGCCGCAAATAAGTTACCTGGAAAAGGAACCGTAAAACAAATTAAATGAGGTTGCTCCTCTTCAATCTTATTTACTAACAAAAGTAAAAGCTGATCCTCTATTAGAGTGGTAGTATAACTTAAATATTCTGCTAACTGATCAAAACTACTTGCCGAAGTTGATAGTTGCTCAGCATAACGTGTAAAAGAGAAAAACTCATCAACATTAGCTGTAATAAAATCACCTAGTTCCTCAATAAAAAGTGTCCCTAAATGTTTGGCTTGGTCTATTTCATCCAAATCAAAGTAAGCAACATCTAAATCTAAATTCCCTCTATGTGCCTTTGGTAAAAACCCTTCTTCTAATATTTGCTGAGCAGTAATAATATCTTGATTCCTTAAAAAACTGGTTATAACATCAACCCTTTCAATGTATAAATTTTTTTGTTTACGAACCAACGGAAATTCAAAACCTTCAAATTCCTCAGCCTCCTGAAAAACTCTAGCTATAAAATCAGTTTCAAATACCTTATTAAATAATGCTATACTCAAATCACACTGAACAGAATCTATACCTTTACTATCCAAAAAACCTTTTAAGTAAGCTGTGGCTGGATACGGAGTATTTAACTGCGTAAATGGAGGAGTTATTAATAGCGTTTTTACTGACACTCTGCGAAGTTACAATGTTTATCTCAATTCTTTAGGCGTTTTAACAGGCTATCCGTTATATCTTTTTTTTTATCATTTTTGAGCAATAATTTTTCATACGGAATATGTCGAAGTAATTATAAATTAAAGTGAAACTCTCTAGTAAAAAAAGGATACCACTCCTATCCTTAACGCAATACTACCCTAAAATGAAATTTCCATTGAAGTGATATAGGAACAAAACAGAGAAACCTAAGTTTACATAATCAGTTAGAAAAAGAGACGGAGTGATTCAATATTTTGAAATTTGGACTAAACAGTCAAAAAGATACCTCGGCTTCAATCGATATAATATATTTTCTCTTTCAAATAAAAAACTTCATAAATAAGTATATCTCACTTCTGGATCTCCGATTTATCAAGAAAAGACCCATAATTATAAAACTGGTTTTCAATAAACCTCCTAAAAATCGAGACACTCGAACTGACAGTTTTTTTGACTATTAACTATAAACCATAAACCAAACACTATTCACTAAAAACCATTAGAATAACTACCTTTGCCAAATGTCAAAATTTAACCAACAACAAATCTTAGGTAAACTTGGAATAACTAAGCTAAATGCAATGCAGCACGAAGCTATGAATACTATTCCAAAATCACCCAACACCGTACTATTATCCCCTACAGGCTCTGGAAAAACAGTAGCTTTCTTACTCCCTATCATTCAACAATTAGATCCTGAGTGTAACGAAATTCAGGCAATGATTCTAGTTCCTTCTAGAGAACTAGCCATTCAGATTGAGCAAGTAATGCGTAAAATGGGTTCTGGATACAAAGTAAATGCTGTATATGGAGGAAGAGCTGGTTCAAAAGATAAATTAGAATTAAAACATCGTCCAGCTGTACTAATTGGAACTCCTGGAAGAATTGCAGCTCACTTTTACAAAGAAAGTTTCTCTACAGAGGATATTAAAACCTTAGTATTAGATGAATTTGATAAATCTTTAGAAGTTGGCTTTGAAGTGGATATGAAAGAAATATTACGCGAGTTACCAAAAGTTAATAAGCGAATATTGACTTCAGCTACTTTTGGCGTTGAAATACCTAGATTTTTAGACCTAGATAATCCTATTACCATAGATTATTTAGAAAAAGAATCTTCTCAATTGGCCTTAAAAACGGTAGTTGCTTCTGATAAGACCAAGCTAAAGACTTTGGTTGATACCTTATGTCATATTGGTAATCAACCAGGAATTATCTTCTGTAATTTTAAAGATACCATAAACCAAGTAAGTGAATATTTATGGGAAAACAAAATTAGTCACGGCTGCTTTTATGGCGGTATGGAGCAAATTGACAGAGAAAAAACATTGATAAAGTTCCGTAATGGAACACATCAAATAATAATAGCTACAGATTTGGCTGCCAGAGGAATAGATATTCCGGAAATGAAATTCATTATTCACTTTCAGTTACCAAGTAGAGTTGAAGAATTTACACACCGTAATGGAAGAACTGCAAGAATGAATGCAGAAGGAACTGCTTACGTTTTAGTTTGGGATGGTAATATTCCAAAGTATGTAAATGCTCCTGATGTTCAAAAAATACAGAACGCTCCTATTCCATCTCCTACAGGATGGGAAACATTGTTTATAACTGGAGGAAGAAAAGATAAAATCTCTAAAGGAGATATTGCTGGACTATTCTGTAAGCAAGGAAAATTGAGTAATGATGATATTGGGAACATTGAGCTACAAAGCAATTGTTCTTATGTTTCTGTTAAATCATCTAAAATAGATCAATTGATTCCCTTAGTTCATAATACTCGTCTTAAAAAGAAGAAAGTAAGAGTTAGTATTGTTTAAAAGAAATTCAAAAATGATAAAACCGATAATCATAGTTACCTGTATATTATTAATTCTTGGATGTGAAGATAAGTCGAACACTACTACTACTCAAGAAGTAGTAATTGAAACAATAAAGAAAGATACCATTCGTTTAATAGAACTTAGTGGAACACCCTTTGAAATTGGCTTTAAACATGGTGAAATATTAAAACCAGAAATACACGATTTAGTTTCATTATGGGAAGCTGACATTGAGTTGAATTTCAAAATTCCTGCAAATGAGTTTATTCAAAAATTCCTTCAATCAACAAACTATACGGCAGCAATAACAAAATGGACCCCTCAATTACTTGAAGAAATTAGAGGGATTGGTAAGGGCTCTGAAATAGATTTTGAAAAAATTCTTGTATTTCAACTCGTTGACGAAATGTGGAATAATGGTGGAATAATATTTGAAGCTCATCACTGTTCTTCAATTGGTATTAATAACAGAAAAAATAATGGTAAAGTAAATTACATTGCACAGAATATTGATGTTACTCCATTCTATCACAAGTACAAAGTATTATTAGATATTGAGAACGAAGCAACCAAGATGCACAACTATGTTCTAACTGTTCCTGGAATAATTGGTGTTAATGGATTAAATAAATACATTGGCGTTAATGTAAATTCACTTATGGATTTAAAAAACTCTTCAGACGGCCTTCCGGTTTGTTGTGTTGTAAGGGGTGTTTTGGATAAAGAAACATTTGGAGAAGCTGAAACATTTTTAAGGGAAATAAAACATGCATCTGGTCAGAACTATATTATAGGGTCAAAGCAAAATATCGCTTCATTTGAATGTTCTTCATCAAAGGTATCTATCTATTGGCCCGACTCAACAAAACGATACACTTACCATGCAAACAATGCTCTCAAAAATGACTCTTACCAACCAAGCTATATCAATCAGATAACAGATTCATTTAATTTAACTCATGAAGAATATATAAAGGATGTCCCAAGGACTACTGCTCTAAAAACTAGAATTCTAAATAAAGAATCTATCAATACAGAAACTATAAAAGAGATTCTTAAGTCTAAAGATAGTGATACTGACCCTATTTGCAATGATTGGACATGGATTTCAACCATTATGGAGTTTCATGATGATCACAATGTTTTATTGATTAGCCCAGGAAAACCAGACTCTGTTGAATATGAAAAATTTATAATCCAATAAAGACTAAAACTGTTACTTTTACGCTTCAAACAACAAACCATGCCATTCAAAAAATTAAAACCACTACTTAAAGATATTTTAGAACACCATAATATCACAGAAGCAACACCTTTTCAAAAAAAGGCTATCCCTAAAATTAAAAGTGGCGCAAATGTTTGGGCGGTAGCCCCAGATGGAAGTGGTAAAACAACAGCTATAATAATTAGTACACTTCAAAAATTAAAAGATTACGAAGAGCATGATAATCCTCGAGTAATTATTTTTGTAAAAGATAAAGCTGCGGCTTTAGAATTAGAAGCAAAATTTGAACCCTACATAAAGCATATGAACTTAACTTCATACAGCGTTTACGATGAGCAATTAGTACAAGCCCAAAAAGACATTATTTATGAAGGTGTTGATATTGTTATTGGGACAGCCAGAAGAATTAACAAACTTTATTTAATGAACGGAATCAATCTAAATGATATGACTACCGTAATTATTGAGGATGCTAACTTTTTGCCACGTATTGATTTTGCAAAAGATATCGTTAGAATTAGTGAAGCTTTTGAGAAATGTCAATATGTAGTATTCTCTAACGTTTATGATGAAAAGCTAAAATTATTAAAGAACTCTTTTATGTATAACGGTGTATTAGTTCAGGAATAAACCCTTACTCTCTGAGTATGGAATCCAGTTGGATTATACTCCTACATTAAAAAAATTAGCAAAATTAATCCCTAAGAATCTTCGAATTCTATTTTAAAAGATATAAAAAATGCTAATTAATAGACTAAAAGGAGTCTAAAAATATCTGCAGGTCTTATTTTTATTAGCCTATAAATGAAAGGTTATGTGATTTAGAGTAACCTCATACTTTTATTTTTAAAGATTAAATCTAACAAACAGTTAATTAAGCGTGATTTTCTGTTGCTTTTTTGTCAGTTCGAATGTTTCGATTTTATTAATCGGAAAGTATCGAGAATGAAAAAGCTTATTCTCAATACATTTTTCGTGCTTCGAAACACTTGAGTTGACCGCTTTTTTACTCATCCAATTTACTATTTAAGAAAAATAATGAGTTTAGCCTCCATAGATTAACAAAAATCTTAACTACCAAAACCAATGATATTTTAGAAAAAGCTAATGATATCATGATATAATAAAACTATTAAAATAACAAAACACAGTGATCTAGATCAACTGAATAAAAATTCAATCTCCTTTCTAGTACATTATAATTTATACCGAAGGTAAGGGAAGTTTATTGAGAGAACTCAACATAAAAACACTCTGTAATGACTTAGAAAAATGGTTTGAATTAGCCCCTAAAATAGTTGAAAATAACCCTATAATATTTTAAAAAAATCTAGATTTAAAAATAACTTAAACAAGTTGAAAAAATAACAACCTTATGAAACATAACAACTATTTATCTTGGGTTGTTATATTATCTATCATAAAATAACAATATATTTCCCATAATTCTTTAGACAAAAAAGCTGCAAAAAAAAATTTTGCAGCTTTTTAATAAAAATTAAATAGAGTTACTTTTTGATAACCTTCTTAGTAGTATGTTCTGAACCACTAGTTAAGACTAACATATAAATACCATCCGCATATTTTCTAATATCAATTATTTCGTTAGTTACAGCCGAATTAATTGCAATACTTTGAGCATAAATAACTTTTCCATTTACATTATATAATTTCATATCAATCCCTTTTTCACCACTATAGTTATAACTATATAATCCATTTGATGGGTTTGGATATATTGTAAAATCAAAGTCAGCACCTAGCTCCTCTAATCCAACAGTTGATGAGCTGGTAACTTGAATGTCATCAATAGCAATATCACTTCTATATCCGCTACCTGTAATTCCTCTTAATCTAAAATTAACTATACTACCGATATATGGTGTTAACGATATCGTTTTAGTTAGCCAGTTTGTTCCTTGATTTCCATTAATCGATGGCGAAATATCATTCGTCCATACTCCATTTATCAATATATCAATATGCAAAGAACCCATATCTGTTCCATTCATATGATAAGCAAAACTCAACTCTGGATTAATAACGTTAACTAAGTCTAGACATGGCGACATCAAGTTTGCTTGTTTGTTTGAGCATACCGGTGAACCAGATGCCTCAAGATACAAATACTTTCCAGTTGATGTTCCAGGGTTGTTATCTAAAGAAGGTCCAGTGTTTCCGGATGGTGTTCCTCCTAAATCAGTTCTCCAATCAATATCATCAACACCACCATTTAAATCATTGATAAAATCATTTCCTAAGAAGCATACTTCAATCTCACAATTACTGGTTGTATTACATATTGTTAAATTCTCAAAATCATCAGCCCATGGAATTGTTTTTGCAACTGAATTTAAATAAGAGAAAGTAGATGCAATAGAATCGTTTGAAAAATTTCCATCACCCACATAATTAACCTCTACATTTAAATTGTTTATACCATTATTTGGTGTCATAAAAGCTGAAAAAGTGTAATTAAAACTTCCTCCTGAAACTATAGTTCCTGTATAAATTTCATTAACTGTAGGAAGCCCATTAAGAGTATAATGAACTGGAACATTTGATATTGGATTTAACCCACTATTACTGATTGTTACATTAACATTTAAATTCGCTGAGGCACAACTTAAAAGTACTCCTCCATCAGTAGGATAAATATTGCTTAAACTTGCATCAAAATTAACTAGACAATTAAATGTACCTGTTGCTTTTTCAATAGCAAAAGCTCTTTCTCCTCTTGCATTGTTTGACCCTAAAGACCTTACACTAAACCAATCTGTCTGTGTCCAGTTTACTCCATATAATACAATACTGTTAGTTGAAGTTACTCCAACTGAATCCATATATTTAACTCCCAATTGACTTACTTCATAAGCGGTTGCACCAATTACAGTATTCCAACTTAATTGTAATGAATCGATACAAACCCAATCGACATTTAAATTTGTTGGTGTACCTATTATTGAAAATGCAGTATCACTAGAAGATGATAATACTCCTCTTGTTACTCTTACCAAAACTTCTCCAGATAAAGTAGTTGGAACAGTCCAATTATAAAATCTCACAGAACTAGTTACACTTGTGGTAATTGTGTTCCAAGAACTTCCGTTATTCGTAGAGTACTCTAAATTAAAAGTACCTGTCCCTCCATAAGAATCCCATCTAATTGTCTCTATTGTTCCTGGGTCAAAACCTTCGCCACCTATTGGATAGGTTAACACTACCTCATCCTCAATAAATTCATATACTAAAAAATACTCTTGTGGTCCTTGTGGAATTGTTGCTCCATCAATATTAACTGTATAAGAACCTGCTAAAGGGTTATCAATAGTCACTTGTTCCATGTTATTTAAATTATCAACACCTCTGATAGCAACTCCACTCTGGTTTGTTGGATTTAAAACCCAAGGGTTAAATGCGGTTACTGCTGGATCAACAACTTGCATATTAATATTATTTACCAATGCGGATGCAGCACTTGCAGCGCCTTCAAAATCTGACCAATACACCATTACTCTTAATTGAGATGTTCCAGATGGAACTGTAATAGTATGTGCATTACTTCCACCCTGTGCTATTGTTGAATTAATATAGTTATTATTATTAATTAAGTTATATGCCCTTCTTGCGTTAATTCTTCCCCACCCATATGTAAAATCAGGCCCAACATTACCTAAATCTTCTCCTGTATTTAAAACAGCTGCTTTAATTAAAGCAGAATTCGGATTTACCCCTCCATTTGTAGTTTTATAAGCATGGTAAAGTTGTGCAAGTGTTCCAGCTACTCCTGGACAAGCCATTGATGTTCCAGTCTTATTTAGATAATTATGAGGATCATTTGTAGAATACACACTAGTTCCTACAGCACATATATCAGGTTTTATTCTACCATCTAAAGCTGGCCCTCTACTACTTGAATTAGCAATAACATCTAAATAAGTTACATTACCAACTGCCATCACATTTTTTCCTTGCTTGTGTCCCCCTGTAATTGTTGACCATCCTGAACCGGAGTTTCCGCATGAAAATACATGTATCAGTTGTGGAGCTTGTCTAACTTGTTGGTCTAATTGTCTTGCAAGAGCAGTATAACCAGCATTAGTTCCATTACCATAACTTTTTGAAGTTATGGTTAAATCATTTGACACAACAAGAGCAGGAATAGAATTGTAATTATTATTACTAGCGTTATAAACTAAAACTTCAGCACCATGAGCCATTCCCCTTCCTTTTGGATCTAAATTACCAGCTGCAGCTATAATTCCTCCACAGTGCTCTCCATGATCACCAGATTGTGTGGCATTTTGATTGAAAAATCTTCCTGTATAATCAATATGCTGATCCAAAATACTGTTATCCTGCAACATAAGAGTTATTCCTGTTCCATCAAAATTTAACCCTCCATTGTAATCAGTTGATATCGTATTACTTCTATGACTAGTTATATCTTCTGTTCCTTCAGGCTCACCAGGCTTATCTTTCTCTTCAAAATAATAAAACTCAGGTTGTGCGTAAATAACTTCTAAATCTGAAAGTTTAACTCTGAATCGTACAACATTGGATTGGTTAGCGATTACAATTTCGGCACCTTTCTCTTTTAATCTATTTAAAACTACCTCTTCAGGTATATTTTGATGATATACAGCATTAATTTCGATTGTTTTATTCGAAACCATAGCCCATTCTGGATATTTCTTACTTGCTAAAACCTTGTTCAACTTGTAACTTGGAAGAACCTTTACAATACTTAAGGCACCATTAAGGTTTAACTCATTTAAATCTGCACCAATATTAATTGAAGCATAAAAAGCATTATCAGGTAAATATGACAATAGTTTAATACCTTTTAATTTTAATTCATTTTTTTGTATAGATGTAGGAATCTTATCAAATTGAATTATCCTGTAATAATTATTATTAATCAATTCTAACAATTGATATTGTGGATTTACAGCAAACTTTTTAACATTATTATTTAAAATAATGTTTCCTGTTTTAATACGTAAAACATCTTTTTTTTGAGCTGATGAGCACAAGGTAAGTATTGATAAAAAAAGAGAAATAACTATCGCCAGTAAAGATTTAGATTTCATAGATAATGTTTTTTTAGTTATTTAGGTATAAAATTACAAAATATAAAAACCATGGAGAGCTATTAAATAACCAAATATTTGGACTCAAAAAAAATATACCTTATTATTTAAGGTTTTGAAATAAAAATTCAAATTTCTATTTATAAACATAAATAGGATTTAATAGGTTATCCAGTTTTCATATATTTCAAAATATTTAACTTGGAAAACATTAAAATAATTATTAGTTTTAATCTTCTAATTGTAAGCAACATGTAATTGTAATTGACAAATATTAAGTTTAAAATTTGAAAATTATTCACTCAATTACATTAATTTTCCTGCGAAACAACTATTATTTTTCACTTTTATCCTGATGAAAAAATAGACATAACTTCCAATATAATTCTAATGCTTTTTAATCTTAAATATACTTGCAATTTCTTATTAATTTATAAATTATGAAATCAAAAAATCTAGTTCTATTTATAATCTTAATAATAGCTACATTCGGTAGCCTTTATAGTCAAAACAACAATCAATTAATCTCTTTTATCGATGAAAAAACTCCTATTAAGCAAGAGCAACCCAAAAGGACAGTAATTAGTTCTGAAAAAAGTGTTTCAGTTACTTATGAAATAAGTAATGGATTAGTAATTGAAAAAAAAGTTAAGGGTGAAACTTACAAATTTTTGAACATTAAAGATTTTGATTATACAGACCAAGTCGGTTTCCCCTCTATACCTTCACATATAGATATTGTTGCACTTCCTTATCAAGCTAAACCAAAAATTATTATTGAATCTGCAGATTTTATTGAATATTCTGGATTTTACTTACACCCAACACTAGCATTAGCTTCGGATCATATAGGAGCGTCCGAACCTTTATTTGAAAAAAATGAATTGCAATATAACAAAAATGAGTTTTACCCTTCAAAGCTTGTAGAGTTGGTAGAATTGCAAAAAATTAGAGAAACACCTCTTGCTTTTACTGAAATACACCCAGTCCAATTTAATCCAGTTACAAAAAAAATACGCGTTTATTCTAAGATTACTTACCGTATAGATTTTGAAGGAGCTAAAGCTAAATTTTCTGAAATTTCTAAAAACACAAATCAAAGCACACTTAACATAATAAATAACATATCAATAAACAACAAGTCTTTACCTAAAATCATTCATCAGGATTCTAAATCGGCAGCTAAAACAGTAGCTAATTTTGATTATATTATTGTTACTCATCCAGATTATATAATGGCATCAAAAGAATTAGCTAAATGGAAAATGCAATTGGGCTTTAAGGTTGAAATAATATCAAGTTCATCATGGAATTCAAACAACATAAAAGACTCTTTACATACTAAATACAACAATTACGCTACTAAACCTTCATACGTTTTGTTTATGGGTGATGTAGACAAAGTTCCTGGAGAATTAATTAACAATCAATTTATAACCGATCTTTATTATGTTTGCATGGATGGAGTTGGAGATTATGTTGCAGATATGGCTAGAGGACGAATTGCAGTAACGTCTCAAGCAGATGCTATGATTGCTGTAAATAAAATAATCAATTATGAAAAAAATCCTGTTGCTGATCCAACTTTTTACTCTACTGGATTAAACTGTGCAGAATTTCAAGATTCTGATGACAATGGGTTTGCAGACAGAAGATTTTCATTAACTTCTGAAAATATATTTGACCACCTTACAACTAATTATAATTTCAACATTGATAGAGTTTACGGTTCTGGTAGTACAAACCCTACAAACTGGAACAATGGCTCATATGCAGCTGGAGAGCCGGTACCATCCTACTTATTAAAACCAGGATTCCTTTGGGATGGTTCTGGTACTGATGTTCAATCTATGATGAATTTAGGTCAACTGTATGTTCTTCATCGAGATCACGGATATTCTGAAGGTTGGGGAGTTCCAGACTTCAATACCTCATATATTCCAAGTCTGACAAATGGAAATCGATTACCTGTTATGTTTAGTATAAATTGTTCTTCAGGAGATCTAGATCATCCAGGAAGTTTTGCTAAGAAATTATTAACCCATCCAAATGGTGGAGCTGTTGGAGTAATTGCAGCCTCTGACATTAGTTACAGTGGATTAAATGATGCATTTACTTTAGGATTATTTGATGCTATATGGAATAATCCTGGATTGATTCCTAATTTTACCGGATCTGGAGGAACAGGAAATACCCCTCCAGCACACTCAACTATTTTATCATTAGGCGATGTATTAAACCAAGGTCTATTAACAATGGCGGCTACTTGGAATAATAATGAAAGGACAAATCAACTTTTTCATTACCATGGAGATCCTTCCATGAAAATATGGACAGCTATTCCAACTCAAATAACTGCAACTACTCCTATACAAATACAATGTGGAGACTCTAGTGTAGTGATTACAAACTCTTCTTGCTTAGATGGGTTAGCTACAGTATATTTTAACAATCAACTTATTGGTTCTCAGCAATTAGTTAATGGTAATGGGTTAATTACATTTCCATCCATAACAAACATTAATCCATCTATAACCGTTACTGTTTCAAAAGAAAACCATCATCCTTTTGTGGTAGACATCCCCATCAACAATTGCACTATATCTCCTGAAGCAATTTTTGAGGCTTCAACTGACAATGAAGTTTTATGTGGGGGAACTACAAAAGCAATTATTTTTACTGACTTATCTAACTTCTCTCCCACCGATTGGGAATGGAGCTTTACACCCAACACAATAACATATGTGAACTTAAGTAATAAATTTTCGCAACATCCTGAAATTGTTTTTAACAACGCTGGAACTTATACTGTAAAACAAATTGTAAC
Organism: uncultured Flavobacteriales bacterium; assembly: GCA_913048175.1. Lineage (GTDB taxonomy): Bacteria > Bacteroidota > Bacteroidia > Flavobacteriales_E > Vicingaceae. Next base: position 19,856 of record CAJWVX010000031.1, read on the forward strand.
TAATACTTATGGTAGCGACTCAATTACATTAACTAATTTAATAGAAATTTCAGAAGGCATAACCCTCCCTTTATTCGAAAATTTTGAGGATGGAGTTTTTCCTCCTAAAGACTGGACAATTAACAATCCAGATAGCAGCAAAACATGGGAATCCTATACTGGATCTATTGGAAATGGACTAAGTAATCAAGCCAGCCGATTAAATTTTTATAATTATAGTAACCAAGGAGAGTTAGATGAACTTATTAGTCCAAAGTTAGATTTCTCAAATACAACTAATCCAATGCTTGAATTTAAGATCTCCCATATTCAATATTCAACTTTTTCAGATCAACTTAAAGTTTTGATATCTACAGATTGTGGTTCTACTTTTCAAACTATATATGATGAAAGTGGAAGTAATTTAGTAACCTCTTCTAATTCTACAAACAACTCATGGACGCCCAATACTGCTAATGATTGGAGACAAGAGACAATTGATTTATCTAATTATCAAGGAAATACAGTTATTGTTAAATTTCAAAGTGTTACAGGATATGGAAACAATCTTTACTTAGATGATATAAATTTCTTCTCAGGAGATCTATTACCAGAAACAGACTTTATTGCTTCAGAAACAGAGCTTTATTGTCAACCTGCCGTTACTTACCTTACAGATATTTCACAATATAACGCTGGGAATCACCAATGGACCTTCTCTCCCAATAGCGTTACATTCATGAATGGAACCAATGCTAACTCTGTTAATCCAGAAGTGATACTTAATGTAGCAGGTTCTTATCAAGTAAGCTTATCAACAAGTAATCCTAACGGAAATGATACTGAAACAAAAACAGCCTATATTCAACTTTTAGGTGGTCATGTACTTCCATTAACCGAGGGATTTGAACTATCTACCGGAATACCATCTGAATGGACTATTGAAAATCCAGATAATAAAAAAACATGGACTTGGAATAATTCTAGCTCAGGAAATGGAACAAGTACCGCCTCTATTTTTATGGATTTTTGGAGATACTCAAATACTGGAGAACGAGATGCTATTATCTCTAAAATAATTGATTTAACAGCACCAGGAAATGCTCAGTTATCATTTAATGTGGCTTATGCTCAATATTCAATTAATAAAGATAGTTTATTAGTGTCTATATCTACAGACTGTGGTAACACTTTTAACTCACCTGTATATATTAAAGGTGGAATAGATTTAATTACTACGACTTCATCAGGAGAATTCACCCCATCAAATACTAACGATTGGAGAGGAGAATTGATAGATTTAAATAACTACATAGGAAATAAAATTAAAATTAAGTTTGAAGCAATTACTGATTATGGTAACAATCTTTATATTGACGACATTAATATCTATTATAATTCAATAACAAATGTTATAGAGAACAAAGAATACTTAACTATTGAAGCCATTCCAAATCCTACTAATGGGGTTGTTAAATTAACCGTAAAAGGAATTATCCATAATGATTTACATTATGAATTGACAAATATAACAGGGGAAATAATAATTAATAAAACAGCAATCAATTCTGAAATAACAGAAATAAATTTAGATAATTACCCATCGGGAATCTATTTAATTAAATTAGCTGATCATCTTTCTAACAAAGTGCTGAAAATTATTAAGCAATAAAATTATTGAAAGCGTTTTTTTAGTTTAAAAAACATATCACCATAGAAGAAGTTTTATGTGTGGTTTTAACCCTAATTAGCCTCTTTTATTAACTGAAGGAGAAACTTTTAGAGTTACTTCATTAACTAAAAACGTTGCAGGAAACAATGATTATCAAGGATTATGTATATTTAACAAAACAACAATAAGAACTAATAGCGTAAATAGATTTATAATATCGTTCAATGCAAGTTTTATCTATGATTTTAATGCAGATTCAACATTTGTGTAATTAGGGTCAGGAAGAATGGAAATGTCGTATTCTGGAATCAATACTTTTGATGACAATGGAAATATAAATGGTACCTCAATTATAACATTTGGTAAAGCTGGTGGAACAGCTAAATTTAATTATACAGCAGATCAAAGTGTTAATGACGTTTTAAGCACTTCTGGTAGACCGAATTTTATCTTTAAACTAATGTTTGTGATCTAACACTAAACATGCCCATAAGAGTTAGAAATAGACTTATTTGAACTAATGGAAACATTATTTCCATAGTTTTAAATACACAAAACTGAAGTAAAGGATTATATGAAGTTATAATTTTTGATACCAACAATTACTTGCAAGAAAAGTTAAAAATTGTAAAATAAATTACTCTTAAAAAATAAATTAAAACACCTTTAAGATAAATCCTTAAAGGTGTTTTTTTTAGGTAAAAACCCTAGTTTTGTATTCTAATGAAAAAACACATCCAACACCCTATATTTAATTTAGTTTCTGCAGCAGCTGAAGAATTAAAAATTGACGCTTATGTTATTGGTGGTTTTGTTAGAGATATAATTCTAGAACGACCATGTAAAGATATTGACGTTGTAGCAATTGGCTCGGGAATAGAATTAGCCAAAGCCGTTGCTAAGAAGATTGGAAAGAGAACCAAAGTAACTGTTTTTAAAAACTTTGGAACAGCAATGCTAATCTACAAAGGATATGAAGTAGAATTTGTTGGAGCTCGAAAAGAATCATACGATAGAGGCTCTCGAAAACCTATTGTTGAAGATGGAACTTTGGAGGATGATCAAAACAGAAGAGATTTTACTATCAATGCTTTAGCTATTAGCTTAAACAAAAACAATTTTGGAGAATTATTAGATCCATTTGGAGGATTAAAAGACATTGAAACTAAAACATTAAAAACGCCTCTTGGCCCCGACATTACTTATTCTGATGATCCTTTAAGAATGATGCGTGCAATTCGTTTTGCTTCTCAATTGAATTTTACAATTGATGATGCTTCATTAGAATCTATAGCTAAGAATAAGAAGAGAATAGATATTGTTTCTAAAGAACGAATTATTGTTGAACTCAATAAAATTATAATGTCTACTAAACCATCTATTGGATTTGAGATATTATTTAATACTGGTTTACTAGAAATCATTTTCCCTGCACTAGACAACCTTAAAGGAGTTGAAATTGTAAACGGAAAGGGACACAAAGACAACTTTTACCATACTATTGAGGTGTTAGACAATATTTGTCCAAATACAAATAGCTTATGGCTTCGTTGGGCAGCTATTATGCATGACATTGCCAAACCAGCTACCAAACGTTTTGAAAAAGGACATGGCTGGACTTTCCATGGGCATGAAGATAAAGGTGCTCGTATGGTTCCTAAATTATTTAAAGAACTGAAGCTTCCTTTAGATCATAAAATGAAATATGTACAGAAATTAGTACTATTACATTTAAGGCCAATTGCATTAGTAAAAGATATTGTTAGCGATAGTGCTGTTAGAAGATTATTGTTTGAAGCAGGAGAAGATATTGATGATCTAATGACTTTATGTAACGCAGATATTACCTCTAAAAACCAAACTAAAGTAAAACGATTTAAAGAGAATTTTGCCTTAGTAAAAATTAAACTTAAAGAAATAGAAGAAAAAGACCAATTAAGAAATTGGCAACCTCCTATTACTGGTGAATTAATAATGGAAACTTTTAACTTAAAACCTTGTCGTGAAATTGGCACAATTAAAGATGCAATTAGAGAAGCTATTTTAGAAGGTGATATTGACAACAGTGATAAAGCTGCTTTCGAATTAATGATTGCAAAAGGAAAAGAACTCGGACTTACTACAAATAAAAAACACTAATTTTGAAAGACAAACTTAACCCACTTAACTCAAAAAAAATGAGCATTTATAAATTCAGAGTACTACTTGAGTCCAAAGAAGATATATTTAGAGATATCGAAATTAAAAGCACTCAAACTTTTGATGACTTACACCAAATTATTTTAGCTTCTTATGGTTTTGATAATTCCCAAATGGCCGCATTTAATTTAAGTAATGAGGAATGGGAAAAAGGACAAGAAATTACTTTGTTTGATATGCAGCTTGAAGACAATGTGACTGAAAAACCTTTAGTAATGATAGACACGATCATAAACACAAAGATTACTGGTGTTGGAGCTCATTTAATGTATTCTTATGATTTCTTAAACATGCGTAACTTCTTTATCGAATTAATGGAGATTACAGTCAAAGAAGATCCAAAAGCATTTTATCCAAAAGTAGTTTACACTCAAGGTGAAGCCCCTGTTCAGGAAATAGATACAACAGAAATGACTGACGAAGATATGGCTAATGAATTATTAAAAGATGCAGGTTTTGAAGAGGATGGCTCTGATCCTTCTGACATTTTTGAAGGATTTGATGATTTTGAAGATTATCAATAATTAGTACCAAGTTAAAAAGTTTATAAAGTTGCAAGTTTGTTTACTTTATAATTTTTGACTTTTGACTTTTGACTTTTGACTCAAAAAAAACCTACCCTAGTTATAATTACTGGTCCAACAGCTGTTGGAAAAACAGTACTTTGTGTAAAAATTGCTCAGCACTTTAATACAGAAATTATATCTGCAGATTCGCGTCAATTTTATAAAGAACTGGCAATAGGAACTGCAAAACCTACATTAGAGGAAATGAAAGATGTAACACATCATTTTATTGACTCTCATTTCATTTCAGAAAATTACAATGTAAATAAATTTGAAAAAGATGCTTTAGTCATTTTAGAAAAACTATTTGAAAAACATCAAATTGTAATACTCACTGGAGGGTCAGGTTTGTATATTGATATCTTGTGTAATGGATTTGATGAAGAAGTACCTGGAAGTAGTCCAGAAATAAGAAAAGAGATCAATAAATTACATCAAAAATATGGTATTGAAATTCTTCAAGAAAAACTAAAACAACTAGATCCTACTTTTTATAAAGAAGTTGATTTAAATAACTTTAATCGTTTAGAAAGAGCTATTGAAGTTTGCCTACTAACTGGTCAGAAATATTCTGACATAAGAAAAGGAAACAAGAAAACTAGACCATTTAACATCCTGAAAATTGGTTTAAACCGCGATAGGCAAGAACTTTTTGATAGAATTAATCTAAGGGTTGATTTAATGATTGAAGCAGGTTTAGAAGCCGAAGTTAAAAGTGTTGTTAATTTTAAAAATAACAACGCACTAAAAACTGTTGGATATTCTGAAATGTTCGATTATTTAGATGGAGAACTAAGCCTAACAGATGCTACAGAAAAGATTAAAGTTAATTCTCGAAGATACGCTAAACGACAAATTGGCTGGTTTAACAAAGACAAAAACTACAATTGGTTTCACCCTTCTCAAATTGAAGAAATAAAGACCTATATCTCCTCGAAAATAAAATGATACTTTTTAAAATATTTAATTAAAAACGATAAAGATGCTTGGTTTAAAACTAAAAACTGACCCTCGATGGGTAAATATTGTAGAATCTAATATTGAAGAGATATTAACAGATCACGCTTGGTGTGAACAAAAAGCAGCAACCAATGCTATTACAATTATCTCTACAAACCCCGAACTTACAGAACTTGTAACTGACTTGTTAATTCTAGCTCAAGAAGAATTACAGCATTTTGAAATGGTGCATGAAATTATAAAAAAGAGAAATTATAAACTAGGCAGAGAACGAAAAGATAGTTACGTAAATGAACTGTTTAAATTTATGATGAAAGGTGGAAGCAAACAAAAAAGCTTAGTTGATAGACTTTTATTTTCCGCAATGATAGAAGCTCGAAGCTGTGAACGTTTTAAACTTTTATCAGAAAAAATAACCGATCCTAAATTGGCAAAATTTTACCATGATTTAATGATATGCGAAGCAGGACACTACACAACTTTTATAGGGTTTGCTAGAAAGTATGGAGAAGGAATTGATGTTGACAAAAGATGGAATGAGCTAATCCAATTTGAAGGTGAAATAATTAAAAATTATGGAAAATCTGAAACCATTCATGGTTAATAACGGTATTTAAAAATTGCCCCCCCCCATTTCACAACATCATCCAACTACTTTAAATCTGTTTTCCAATTATCAAAAAAAGATAAAAAATTCTTTTTCTGAATGTCAAGAGAATCAGAACTAAATTCTAGGAGTTGCTTTCTAAAACCA
>CAJWVX010000032.1 GCA_913048175.1 uncultured Flavobacteriales bacterium
AAATATAAAATTTATAAGCTCATAAAAATCGTCACATCAAAGGTAGACACTCCATAGCTTTAGGCGATTTAAAAGGAGTTAGCTTGAAAAGATTAATAACACAATATAAAGAGGAACTGGTCGGGTCTAAAGTTTATAAGGAGTTTGGCAATGAATTTCCGATTTTAATTAAATTTATTGATGCTAAGACTCCCCTTTCTATTCAGGTACATCCGAATAATGAGTTAGCAAGAGAATGACATTATTCTTTTGGTAAAAATGAAATGTGGTATATAATGGATGTTGAAAATGATGCTGAAATTATTGTTGGTTTTGAGAACGATGTTATAGAAGAAGAGTATGTTAGTTCTTTAGATAACGGTAAGGTTTTAGATATTTTGATTTCTGAAAAAATTGATATTGGTAATACTTTTTATATTCCTACGGGTCGAGTACATGCAATTGGTGCTGGAACGGTTTTGGCTGAAATTCAACAAACATCTGATATCACTTATAGGATTTATGATTATGATAGGGTAGATGTGTCAACAGGTGTAAAGCGTGATTTGCATACTGATCTAGCCTTAAAGGCAATTGATTATAAAGATTATGATGATTATAGAACGAAGTATAATTTAAAAATAAATGAATCTTCTTTACTTGTACATTCCCCTTATTTTAAGACGAATATTATACAGTTAAATGATAATTTAGCTAAGGATTACCTTGAATTAGACTCCTTTGTTATTTATATATGTGTGGAGGGACAGTTGACTTTAAAAACAAAAAACAACCATGTTAATTTAGTCAAGGGAGAGACGATTTTGGTACCAGCGTCTATAAGTAATGTTGAATTGGTCTCTAAAAACGCTAAGCTTACTGAGGTGTACATGCAATTAAATAATATTTTTTGTTCCTTTAAAATTTTCTCTAAATTCTGATGGTGTACAGTTTTGTTTCTTTTTAAAGATTCTATTGAAATTAGAGATATTGTTAAAACCGCATTTGTAACAAATCTCAGTAACGCTATAGTTGGTTTCAATAAGTTCTCTTGTAGCGTATCCTAATCGCAGTTCGTTTACGAATTCTACAAAGGTTTTTCCAGTACGTTGTTTCATTAAGCGACCAAAAGAAATTACTGTCATGTTAACGATCTCAGCAGCTTCACTAACTTTTATTTTTTCGCTGTAGTTATCTTTGACGTAATTGTAGATTGTTTCAATTCTCTTACTGTTGTGAAAGTCATTTTTTTCATTAAAAGAAATAGTGGTTAGCGTTTGTTTGTCTCTTGAGATAGCAAGGTCAAAAAGTAATGATTGGAACGTGAGGAAATTATCAAACCCCTTTGTTTTACCAATTATATCAAGTTTCTTTTCTACTCTTTTTATAGTTTCTTGTGAGAATAAAACACCTTGGTTTGCAGCGTTAAAGAGTTCCTTTATCGGTTTAAGAATGTTTTTGTTTAAAATCTGTTCATTAAAGAGTTGTCTGGGGAATTGAATCGTCATTTCATGAAATTCTTGATCTTTATTATTTTTATAGTTTTCCCATCCATGGTATATATTTGGCCCGACCATTACAAGTTCGTAGTTGCCTATTTCTTCTATATGGTCACCCACAATTCTTTTTGCGCCTCCAGCGTTTTTTATGAAGTTTATTTCAAATTCAGGATGAAAGTGTATAGGGAAATCAAAATTATTACGACTTCTGTCGAAAACTAGGAAACAGTCATTTTCACTTAGTGGGGTTATTTCTCTATGTATTTCCATAATTCTATATTTTTGATAAATATATATAAAAACATGGAAATACAATCATTATATGATGTAATAGTATTCTTAAGTAGTTTAAAAAAAATTGAATCAGTATTGACTATATTATGTTTAATATTCACTTAAATGTGTTTATTGTACTGTAATACTTTGATTTAGTGATTTTTATTATGTTTGCGGAAACTTTGTTTTTTATTTTTATTTTTATTTGTGATGTAAAAGTATCACTAAACGATGTAAAAATACTTGTTGAATATTAGCTTTCGTGATAAATTTGTACATATCAAATTTTGAGAAAAGTCTAATTGACATTTATTAAAACAGAAAACACAGTTACATTTATTACTGGTTTTCAAATTAACCAAATTATTTATTTATTATGAAAAAAAATCTACGATTTATTTTATTGACGCTATTCCTGGTATGCTCTGGGGTCATTTACAGTCAAGAGAAAACAGTTACTGGTTTAGTAACTGATGAAAGTAATCAACCTTTGCCTGGTGTTACTGTTTTGTTGAAAGGAAGTTCGTATGGTGTGTCAACTGATTTTGATGGAAATTATTCCATAGATGTAGAAGGAACGCAAGCGGTATTAGTGTTTTCTTATATTGGATTTAAAACAGAAGAGGTTTCTGTAGGTTCTAAGTCTAACGTTAACTTTACTTTACAGGCTGATATGTTAGGTCTTGACGAAGTTATAGTTGTAGGTTATGGTTCTATGAAAAAGAGTGATTTAACAGGTGCTGTTGCTTCTGTAAGTGGAGATGCCTTATTGAAGGTGGCGACAAACCGTCCAATTGAAGCTATTCAAGGTAGAGTTGCTGGAGTTAGTGTATCTAAAAGTTCTGGTAGACCAGGAGCTGGTATGAAAGTAAGAATTCGAGGAGTTGGAAGTACAAACAATTCAGATCCACTTTATGTTGTTGACGGTGTACCTGTTGGCAGCGATATAGATTTTTTAGCACCAGAGGATGTACAGAGTATTGAGATATTAAAAGACGCTTCTTCAACAGCTATTTACGGTAATAAAGGAGCTAATGGTGTTATTATTGTTACGACTAAATCAGGAAAGTCAACAAGTGCTCCTGTATTTTCATTTAACACTTATTATGGAGTGTCTCAAGCTCCTGATAAAATAGACTTGTTAGATGCTTTTGGACATGCAGCTTTGATTATAGAAGCAGCTGCTAATGATGGACAAACGCTTCCTACAAATTTAGAGAATCGTATTAATTATGTATTAGAAAATAATTTAAAAGGAACTGATTGGCAAGATCAGGTTTTTAGACAAGCGATTCAAAAAAATTACAATTTAAGTGTAAGAGGAGGAGCTACTATGGCAGATGATCCTGATAAGAAAATTTTGTACTCATTAAGTGCTACTATGTTTGACGAGGAAGGAACAGTTAAAAACACAGATTACAAAAAATACATATTCAACTCTAAAACAGAGTACCATTTTAATAAACGTTTGAATATTGGTATTCAGTTAGATGTATATAGAAGTGAACAAGGTAATTTTGCACAAGGAATTTATGGAGGTCCAATTCCTTTGTCATTGACTACGAGCCCAATAGACTCACCTACAGATGCAGATGGTAATTTTATAGCTATGGAGACTGCATTTGGAAACAATCCTTCTTACTTAGTAGATGAATTAAAGTATTCTATGAATAATGTAAATTCATATGGGCTTAGATCTTGGTTAGATTATAAAATAACCGATGACTTGAATTTTAGAACTAATAATAAAATATCAAGAGGTGCTACTCATAATAAAAATTATAGACCTGCATATTACTTAAATAATAATTTTAGTAGAGATCCAAGTGAGCTGTATGAACAAAGAGGTGAATTCTTTAGTTGGACATGGATAAATCTATTGAACTATAGTAAAACGTTTAATGACTTACATAAAGTGATGGGGACTCTAGGTTATGAGTCTGCTTTTAATGAGAGTTCTGGGTTTAGTGCCGTTGGACTTGATGTTCCTGTAGATCCAAACTTACAATATTTAGGTAGAGCAAAAACATATAATGAAAGCGTACCTTCTTATCAGAATCAGTCAGGTACTGTTTCTTATTTTGCCCGAGCTTTTTATTCATATAAAAATAAGTACATGGTTACTGGAACTATAAGGCGCGATGGATCAAGTAAGTTTAAAGGAGACAATGTTTGGGGGAATTTTCCTTCGGTAGGTGCTTCATGGAAAGCTGATGAGGAGAGCTTTATTCAAGATTTAAAAATATTTTCTGCATTAAAGTTCAGAATTGGTTGGGGACGTGTAGGAAACCAATCCAGTGCACAAGCAGGTTCTGATGTTGCAAACATAGGTAACTATTCTATGCAGTATGTGTTTAATGGAGAACAGCAACAAGGGGGTACTACAACAAATATTCCAACACCAGATTTACGATGGGAGGTAATAGAGACTCAAAATTATGGGTTAGATATGAGCTTTTTAAATGGTGATTTAACCGTAACCGCTGACTACTTTATAAAAGACACGGAAGACATGATTACACGCGTAGCATTACCTGGTTATTATCCTAAAGACCGTCCTAATGCAAATATAGGAACGATGGGGAATAAAGGTTTTGAATTCTCAACAGGCTACAGAAATAGGGTTGGAAATGTGAATTTTAGTATTGGAGCCAATATTACCTTTATTAAGAATGAAATTCTGAAATTAAATGGAGATGCTGATTCTTTCTTAGATGGTGGTTATATAGATAAATTAGGGTTTACTACAAGAACTGAAAAGGGAAGAGAAATCGCTTATTTCTATGGATATGAAACAAATGGTATTTTCAGAACACAAGAAGAGTTAGATGCTTTTGCAACAATTCAGCCAAATGCTCAATTAGGAGATGTTAGATTTGTTGATAGCAATAAGAGTGGGATAATAGACGAAGAAGATAGAAGTTATTTAGGTTCAGCTCAAGCAGATTTTTCTTATGGTTTTAATTTTAGTTTAGATTATGAAGGTTGGGACATGTCTGCTAACTTCTTTGGGGTTCAAGGTTCTGAGATTGTTAACGGTATGAGTTTAAGATTACTTGATGTAAAGGATTATAATAATGCATATGCAGATAGAATAAATCGTTTTCATCCTGTAAATAATCCAAATGGAACACAGCCAAGGGTCACATTAGCCGATGCAAATAATAACAATCAGTTCTCTGATAGATTTGTTGAAGATGGTTCTTTTTTAAGAATGAAGAATATTCAATTAGGATATACTATTCCTAGATCGATTTCTTCAAAGATGGGACTTACCAAATTGAGACTTTATGCATCAGGACAAAACCTACTAACTTTTAGCAGTTATAATGGATTTGATCCAGAAGTAGGTGATTTAAAACAGGATGCAGGAAGTGATGTGAGGAGTTTAGGGATTGGGGTAGATTTAGGTGGTTACCCACAACCTCAAACTTATTTACTAGGAGTTAATGTTACATTTTAATTAAAAACATACTAATTATGAAACTATTTAAATTAATACCCATAGTTATAGCAGGGCTTGTTATATCATCTTGTAAAAGTGATTTAACAGATCTGGAAAACCTTGGAGTACAAACGACAGATGTCTATTTTAATGACCCTTTAAATGCATTGGAAGGACTTAGTTCTTGTTATGCTGCTACTATGGATGATGAGTTTTTTGTCTATGGAGATATATTGTCTGATGATGCCGTAAAAGGAGGTGGAGGTGCTTCGGATTGGGTCGATCGTGAATATTTAAGATCATTTACAGCAAATTCTGGAAATGGTGGCTCGGGAGGAACATGGTCATTAATGTACAGAACTATTGTAAGATCTAATGAAGTAATCAATACGCTACCAACAGTAACATTTGACGAAGAGTTAAGAGATCGAATTATTGCTGAGGCAAAATTCTTAAGAGCAAATGCTTATTCTAAGTTAGTCGTTTTGTTTGGAGGTGTCCCTTTGATCACTGAAGATTTATCAGTAAGCGATGTGTTAGTTCCACGAAGCCCTGTTTCAGATATTTATGCATTTATTAAGAAAGACTTAGATGAAGCTATTGCTGTATTACCAGAAAAAAGTGGTTATGGTTCTGCAGATATGGGTAGAGCTACTAAAGGTGCAGCACGTATGTTAAAAGTTAGAGTTTTACTGCAAGAAACAAGCTATAATTATAATTCTGTTTTGGCAGCATCTTCAGAATATACAGTTGATGTAACTTCTCTTTGGGAAGAAGTGTATACACAGACAAGCGCTATTATCAATTCTGGAGAGTATTCTTTGGCTATTAATTATGCTACAATTTTCGAAAAAGAAGGTGAAAACAATATTGAGTCTATATTTGAAATTCAACATTTACAAACTAGTAATGAATGGGGTGAAAGTGTAGGGAATAAGACTATAGTTCAGATGGGAAATAGAGATGATTGGGGATGGTCTTTCAACCTACCTACAGATTTACTTTACAATACCTATTCTGCTACAGATCCACGATTACTTAGTACAATTTATGGAGAAGAGTTTGGCGTATTGTATGGTGTAGAACAGATATGGGACAAACAAAATTGGATAAAAACAGATGTAAGTACGAAAGACTTTGTTACTAAGAGTCGATTGAATAGAAAATATGCTTTGGCTAAAGAGGATAGAGCAAGTGCTCATAATAATCAAAGTGTTAATAAACGTGTAATGCGCTATGCGGAAGTTTTATTAACGCATGCAGAAGCTTCATATTACAAGGGGTTAGAGGGAGATGCAAGAGCCTATGTAAATATGGTGAGAAAACGTGCAGAAGATTCTACAATGCCTTTAGGTTCGGCTTTGGGACAAACATCAGGATATACATATGATTCTTTCTCAGGTGCATCTGTACCAGATATTACAAGTGTTGGAACGGCGTTGTTAGCAGATATTTGGAAAGAACGACGTATGGAATTAGCAATGGAAGGAATTAGATATTTTGATATTATAAGAACAGGTAGAATTGATCTCTTGCCTTATGAAGAAAATTATACATCACATGATGGACTTTTACCTTTGCCAGTTGGAGATGTAAACAGTTTTGGTTTGACTCAAAATAAAAACTATTAATCAAAAATAGAAAAAACATGAAGTATTTTAAATATTTATCAATAATAATTCTTGCGATCGCAAGTATTGTTAGCTGTCAAGAAGAGGAGTTAAATTACGATAGTATCAAATGGCCAATTCCTGTCGTTACAGACGTTAGTTCTTATAATAGCGAATTGTCAAGTAAAATCACTTTAACAGGTGAATTTAAAAATGTGGACAAGGTATCTTTTGGAAATGTAGCTGGAAACAATTTAGAGGTGGCAGGTAATTCAGAGACGTTAACAATAGATATTCCTAGAACAATGTTAGTAGCGGGAGCACCTATTGTTGTAACAAACAAATATTCTCAAATGTATCAAACGATAGAGAATTTTGTGCCTATTATTCCACCAACTACTGTATCATCGGTAACTCCTATTCAAGTAGGCTTAACATTTAAAGTTACAGGAGTAAATGTTGATTTATTAACAGAAGTAACTGTAAATGGAAATCCGGTTTCTGTGGTAGCTAAATCATCCGAAGTAATGACATTATCAGTATCTGGATTAACGTTAACAGCAGGTATGTTAGTAGATGTTTCTTTTACAAGTTTAGCAAAAAACACTATTGAAGATGTTGAACAAATTGATGTAATTTATCCTTTTATTGTCTTTGGTGAAGTGATTTTGTGGGACTTTGAAGATGGAACTCATCAATATATTGGTGAACCAACAGCATCTGTTTTGAATGGTGATGTATTAGGAACTACAGAGAATTACTTTTCATTAAGAGCTCCTGGTTATGGATGGGAAAAAGCCACGGGTAATATCGCCTCTGAAGATGTTCCAGATGTTAGTGAGTTGATAAACCCATATTTGACTTTTGCACTTAGAACTCCAGCAGGTAGTGCAGGGTATTTTCAATTGTCAGATCAGGATGGTCACTATAGGCATTTTGGATTTGGATTTGATACAGGAGGTGAATGGTTAATTATTTCTGAGCCTTTAGATGAAGGATGGGAAGGAGAAGGAGATTTTAACATAGGTTCATTCAAGCCATCGTTAGGTTTTAAATCTGGTAATGCAGGAGAGAATCAAGATGTTGATATTGCATACGTTAAAATTACTGAAGGGCCATATGATGGTAGCCAAGAAGTAGGAGATGCACTTGCGGGGTCTACAAAGCCAGCAAAACTAGTCGTAATGGATTTTGAAGATACAGAAAACTGGCCAGATTTATTTAATGGAGGTGTTTTAGTTGGATCTTCAACTTTAAGAACAAATAAAATTGAACCTTTCTTTGGTGATGAATTCTTTACCTACACTGATAATGATGTTATTGGAAGCTGGGGTTCTTATTGGGGACAAACTATTTCTAAAGATATGTCTGAATCACAATTATCAGTTTTTAATGACCCATATCTTTCTTTTGCTGTAAATGGCATTGTTGGGAATAAACAATATGTAATTGTAAGAATGTACCAGTACGATAGTCAGTTGGCAATGGTTCAGAAATTTTTTCCTGAAACAAATGGAGAGTGGAAGAACTATCAGTTTAGTTTATTCAATAAAGATTTTGAAAACTGGAGTGAAGATGATACAGAGTTAGGGGCACACTATAAATCTTTAACACGATTTAATATTGATGCTCCAATGGACAAAATAGAAATAATTATAGGTAAAGCTGGAAGTGATGATATTGGTATTAGCATTGATGAAATGGTGATTACTGAAGGACCTAGATTTTAATTGATTTAGTGTTGAGTTGTTTTTTTGGGCACTCTGGTTTGAGTGCCCTACTAAACTCAAACTTTAAAATAATTCAGTAAGTAGTATGCCTATCAATAAAGTTGTTTTCAATCGTTTGCATAAACTTTTGATATCTAGAATGTAAATAAAACAAATTATGAAGTTATTTTTAAAAGTATTATTGTTGGTTTTTTTGGTTGCGTCTTGTAGTAAAGATGAGATAATTCTAAGTGGAGAGTCTAAGTTATTATCATTTTCTATCCAGGAAATAAGTGAAGAATTTACTGTTTCATCTGCGAATATGGTAGAAACTACAATGAATGAAGAACAAGAATTAACAAACTTAACAGCTGCTTTTACAGTTTCAGAAAAAGCAAGGGTTTTTGTTAATGGTTCAATACAAACATCAGGTTATTCAAAAAATGATTTTAGTGATGATTTGACGTATACTGTGGAAGCAGAAGATGGGTCAATAACTATTTATAGAGTTATAATAAATTTGGATGCAAAGATTAAAACATTCAGAATAATTGAATTACCAGGTATTCAGTTCAATTTTACAGATTTAAATATTACTGGGAATGCACCTGCAGGAACAGATTTAAAAAACCTAACAGCAGCTTTTATGATTACCGAGGGTTCAGTGCTAATAGTAGGTGGTGTAGAACAAGTTTCTGAAGAAACAAAAAATGATTTTGATGCACCACTTATTTATAAACTGACTGGAGTTGCCGATGATATAAAAGATTACACAGTTACAATAACTGTAGCTCAAAAGGCAAAACCGTTAGCTAATGCTGGTATAGATAAAGTTGTAGTTTTAACTAAGGGTTCAACGATTAAGGTTAATTTAGATGGTTCTAAATCTTCAGACGCACAAGGAACAATTAGTACCTATGAATGGAGAATTGTTGGAGGGGCTGTTATTGGAAATACAGCAAAGGTTACAACAGAGCTAGGATTAGGAATGCATAGTATTGAATTAACTGTTACAGATAGTTCTGGAGATATGGATACTGATATGATGAGTGCAGAAGTTAGAGTACAGGGAATTTATACTCCTATTGACGCTAATGCAACTCAAGGGACTATTGATTTGTTTAACAATATTGCAAATATTGCTAATGGTAGTCAGTTTGCATTTGGGCAGGAGTTTGCTTCAACGTATCGATTGAATAGCATTAGTTATGATGTAACAACCTCTGATTGTAAGGATGTCGTTGGAGATCATCCGGCTGTATACGGTATTGATCCTCACTATTTAATGTATAAAACAGAAGCACAGAAACAAAACCATATTGCTGAAGCAAAATATGCATATAACAATGGAGCGGTAGTTACTTTTGATTTTCATCAGCAAAGTAAATCAGACAATGAAATTTATATAGCTAAGATTACATCAGAAACTGATAAAAGTTTGATGTACGATATCGTAAATGATTTAAATGGTTCAAGACCTTGGTTTTATGATGAATTAGATGAGGTTTTGGATATTATTAACAATGATTTAGGTTTCCCTATCGTTTTCAGATTATACCATGAAATGAATGGTAATTGGTTTTGGTGGGGGTCAGCTGCAACAAATCATTCTCCAGCATTGTATGTAGATTTTTATAAGTTGACAGCAGATTATATAAAGGATAGAACAAACTTGGTATTGTTCGGATGGACTCCAAATCAAGGTGTTAAGCAAGATTATTATCCAGGAGATGCCTATGTAGATGTCGTAGGAATTGATGTTTATGAGCCTACAACGAGTAACTTAAAGGCTAGTTTAATTGAGTTAAGCACTTTTGCGTTAGAGCATGGAAAGGTGGCTACTCTTGCCGAAACAGGGTATAGAAATAATTATGTAGCGAACAACCCAACGTTTTGGTCTTCAAATATATTAGAGGCAATAGAAGAAGGAGGAAGTGATGTTAGAATAGGTTGGGCATTGGCATGGTTTAATGCACCTTGGCATTCCGATCAAAGCAAATTAATGATTCCTAATAGTGATAGCTCAACTAGGGTTAAGAATGACTTTATAGAATTTTATAATAGTCCTATCTCATTATTTATGGAAGACATAGATGCTTTAAATGTCTATAATTAAAAATAATTAAATGAAAAGAGCTGTGCTTTTTGCATTAGGTACTTTTAGTTTACTCTGTTTTACGGCATGTAGCATTAGTAAATCAGGAGTTTATAATAAAAAAAGGAAACCCTCAATGCTATTAAATTCCTTAAAAAAGAATAATGAGAAAGGTATTATGTTGGGTCATCAAGATGATTTAGCATATGGTATCGGTTGGAAGTATAATAGTAAGGAGAAGGAATTGTCTTCAGATGTTTATAAAGCAACAGGTCAGTATCCTGCCGTTTTAGGATGGGATATTGGGAATATTGGCAATCCATTAAATATTGATGGTGTCCCTTTTGAAGATATGAAAGAATTGATGCTTCGTGGTTATAAAAAAGGTGCTGTTAACACAGTAAGTTGGCACCCCTTTTTGTTTAATAATAGTATTAGTTCTTGGATAAAGCAAGATGGATTGGTGAAATCATTATTACCAGGAGCTAAGAATCATCAAGAATTGTTGAAAAAACTAGATCAGGTTGCTGATTTTTTTCAATCTTTAAAAATATCTAGAAATAAAAGCATGCCTTTAATTTTTAGACCATGGCATGAAATGGATGGTAGTTGGTTTTGGTGGGGTCAAAAATATTGTACCAATGATGAGTATAAACAATTATTTGTATTTACAGTAGATTATTTAAAGAACACAAAAGGATTAAACAATTTACTGATAGCGTATTCTCCTGACAGACACTTTTACTCTGATGCAGATTATTTAAAGTGGTATCCGGGTGATGAATACGTCGATATTTTAGGAGTAGATAATTATTATGATTTCAAAGAAGGGGGTGATGGTTTAGAATCAATAGTTAAGAAGTTAAGTATTGTAGTAAGTATTGCAGAACAGCGAGGAAAAATACCTGCTTTTACAGAAACAGGTTCAGCTGGAATTAATGATCCAACTTGGTTCACGCAGAAGTTGGATAAAGTTTTGTCAGAGAATAATTTAAAAAGCAAACTCTCTTATGTTTTGCTATGGAGAAACCAAAAAAAAGATCATGTTTATATTCCCTATGAGGGGCATTCTGCACTTCAAGATTTTATAAAATTTGCTAAAAGTGAAAATGTTCTGTTGCTAAAAAAATAAAAATATATATTAACCTTTTCTAGAGAATATAAGATGAAAAATAAAGATAGAATTCAAAAAATAAATGAAGACCATAATACTTTGCTCACTATGCCTAACAAAGCATTGTTTAGTATCAATGGTATATTCCAAAGATATGAAAACCCCATTTTAACAAGAGATCATATTCCCCTAGAATGGAGATTTGATATGAATGAGGAAACCAACCCCTATTTTATGGAAAGAATTGGATACAATGCTGTTTTAAATTCTGGTGCGATAAAACTAAATGGTAAGTATTTATTAGCTGTACGTGTTGAAGGTAATGATAGAAAATCATTTTTTGCTATTGCAGAAAGCCCAAATGGGATTGATAAATTTAAATTCTGGGACAAGCCTATTACCATTCCTCAGACTGAAAATTTTGATACAAATGTATATGACATGCGTTTGACGAAGCATGATGATGGTTGGATTTATGGTGTTTTTTGTACCGAAAGAAAAGATATAACTGCTCCAGAGGGTGATACATCAAAGGCTACAGCTGCTGCTGGGATTGCGAGAACAAAAGACTTAGTTACTTGGGAGCGTTTGCCAGATTTAATTTCAAAAACCGGGCAACAACGTAATGTAGTTTTGTTTCCTCATTTAATAGAGGGTAAGTATGGGTTTTTTACACGCCCGCAAGATGGATTTATAGATACAGGAAAAGGAGGAGGAATTGGTTTTGGTCTTTCAGATACTATAGAGAACCCTGAAGTAAAAGAAGAAGTGATCGTAGATGCAAAAACATATCATACTATATACGAAGTAAAAAATGGACTAGGTCCAGCACCTATAAAAACAGAAAAAGGTTGGTTAAACTTGGCACACGGTGTTAGAAATACTGCGGCAGGTTTACGTTATACATTATATGTATTTATGACTGATATTGATAAGCCTTGGGTCGTTACACATAAACCAAATGGTCATTTATTGGCTCCTTTAAAAGAAGAACGTGTTGGAGATGTTTCGAATGTTACATTTTCTAATGGGTGGATTGCTGATGATGATGGTACACTTTATATTTATTATGCATCATCAGATACGAGAATGCATGTTGCAACGACAACTCTAGATAGACTAGTTGATTATTGTGTCAATTCTCCAGAAGATAAACTGCATTCACATTTATCGGTTCAAACAATAAACAAGTTAATTGATGAAAATAATCAATATATTAAATAATTCTGTTGATATGAAAGAGAACCTACTTGAAAGAGAGATGTTAAATTCTGAATTGAATTCTTTAAATTCAGAATTAACTGAAGAGTTAGAAGTATTATTGAGTTTTTGGTCAACCAAAACTATAGACTCCTTGAATGAAGGATTTATAGGGGAAATTGATCATTTTGGTAATAAAAATAATTTTTCTTCAAAAGGTGCTGTTTTAAATACAAGAATTTTATGGACTTTTTCATGCGCGTTTAGAGTAACAAAAAATCCAGCTTATAAGGTTATTGCAGAAAAACAATTTAAATACATCATTGCTCATTTTTGGGACACTATGCATGGAGGATTGTTTTGGGAATTAGACAATACAGGGAATCCTATAAATACTAGAAAACAAGCATATGCACAGGGGTTTGGTATTTATGCTTTCTCAGAATTTTATAGAGCTACAGGTGATAACGAGAGTTTAAAACATGCGAAAGAATTATATCATATCTTAGAAAATAAGTTTTATGACAAAAATCAAATAGGTTACATAGAAGCATTAAAGGAAGATTGGAGTGTTATTGAAGACATGCGACTGAGTGATAAAGACTTAAATGCACCTAAATCAATGAATACTCATTTACATATATTAGAAGCATATACAAACTTATTTAGAGTTTGGGAGGATGAAACTTTGAAACAAAATATAGTCAATTTGATTTCTGTTTTTCAAGATAAAATTATTGATAAAAAGACAGGTCACTTTTGTCTTTTCTTTGATATGGACTGGACTAAAAGGTCAACAGCAATATCATTTGGTCATGATATAGAAGGCGCTTGGTTATTACACGAGTCGGCACAAGTCATTGATGATGAGGTTCTTATTAAAGATGTTCAAGTGTCGGCACTTAGTTTGGTTGATTTAACTTTATTGAAGGGCTTAGATAAAGATGGTTCTCTATTTTATGAGCTTGAAAATAATCATTATGATAAAGATAAACATTGGTGGTCACAAGCTGAAGCTATGGTTGGTTTAATGGATGCCTATCAGATTAATTCAAACCCAATTTATTTAAAACATCTTTTCAACATATGGAAATTTATTAAAATTCGTATTATTGATAAGGAAAACGGAGAATGGCATTGGAGAGTTGATGAGAATGGAGCAACTTATACAGATGATGTAAAGGTTGGGTTTTGGAAGTGCCCATATCACAATGGGAGAGCTTTAATGGAATTAATTGAACGAATTGAAAAAATAAATTATGTCGGATAAATTAAGAATAAAAGAAAAAGTAGGTTATGGTTTTGGTGATTTTGCATCCTCCATGTTTTGGAAATTATTTTCCATGTTTCTTATGATTTATTATACTGATGTTGTTGAAATATCACCAGCTGCAGTAGGTACAATGTTCTTATTAACACGTTTGTGGGATGGGTTAAACGACCCTATTATGGGGATTATTGCTGATAGAACAAATACTTCAAACGGTAAATTTAGGCCGTATTTGTTATGGGTGGCTATTCCTTTTGCCATTATGGGGGTGCTTACATTTTCATCGCCAAACTTTGGTCCTTCAGGAAAGTTAATCTATGCCTACGTTACTTATACCTTAATGATGATTGTATATACTGCTATCAATGTGCCTTATTCGTCTTTAATGGGCGTTATGACATCAGATACTAAAGAACGAACTTCATTAGCATCCTTTCGATTTATTGGTGCTTATTCGGGAGGTATTTTTATGACAGCAACGGTACCTTATCTATTGGATTATTTTAGAAATTCAGGCTCAAATGAGGCACAAAGTTATCAATACACCGTTGTTGTGTATGCGATTCTCGCAGCTTTCTTTTTTATAATGACTTATAAATGGACTAAAGAACGCGTGATACCCTTGTTAGAAAAAGTATCCGTTAAAAAAGATCTAAAAGATTTAGCAAAGAATGTGCAATGGTTTACCATGTTAGGTGCGGGTATTGCAGTGCTGATATTCAATTCTCTTCGTGATGGAAGTATTATGTATTATTTTAAATATTTTGTACACGATCAGGTGTTACCTGTTTTTGGAGAAGTAAAATGGGATAAGTTGGCAGGAGCCTATATGACTGTTTGGTTAGTTACTAATTTACTTGGTGTATTGTTAGCCAAACCAATATCTGCAAAATATGGAAAGAAAAATACTTTTATGGGGGCAATGATTATAGCATCTATATTTAGTTTTGTGTTCTATTGGGTCAATCCAAATGATCTTGGAATGATTTTCGGTTTAAACATTATTATTGGTTTAGCTGCAGGTATTGTTTTACCACTTATATGGTCTATGTATGCTGATATCGCAGATTATTCTGAATGGAAAACAGGAAGGAGAGCTACAGGATTGGTTTTTTCATCATCTTCAATGTCTCAAAAAATGGGATGGACTTTAGGAGGTGCAATTACGGGATGGTTGTTGGCAGGTTATGGTTTTGAGGCAAATGCAGAACAAACGGTAGCATCTTTAAAAGGAATTCGATTGTTAATTAGTATATACCCTGCAGTGGGAGCATTGTTATCCGCTTTAATTTTGATTACCTATAAGTTAAATGATGGCTTTATGGATGGGATACTAAAAGACTTGACTGATAGAAGAAAAGAATAGAGAAATACGAGATTTTGAATTCTAAATTGATTAAATAAAAACATTTCTTTATTTATTTTTAAATCTTAAGCTCAATCTTGTTTAATACCCCATATATTTAAGACTGACTCTACTGGCTATGTTTGGCTAGTTGACCAAAAGAAACTTTAACCTTTCATCACAATTATTTATTGTCAGAAGTAAATACTGCAGTCAGAAATACAATGATTGATTCGTTAGAGTAAAATAAAAATAGAACAAGTAAAACCATCATACCAAATTCTACAAGTTTAGGACTAAAAGAAAATAAAGATAATTGGAGACCTGGCATCTCTGAGACAAAAACACTTATGGGAAATAGATTTTCCTAACAATTTATCAGAAGGTGTTCACAATGTTGAGGTTACCGCTTACGCTACAAAGGGAAAAATATGCAAAGGATATAAAATTTTTGAAACAAATAAATAAGATACAAATGAAAAAAACAACACTTTTATTATTTACACTATTGGCGTTTATAGCTTGTAATACTTCAAAACAAAAAAAAGGGTTTGATAATTTTATTACAACCAAAGAGTATTCATTAATGGATGGTGAAAAGGAATTTAGGTTTATTTCAATGAATATTCCCAATTTAAATTATATAGAAGATGAGCTGTGTTTTTCTACTAGAAATTCATATAGATATCCAACAGAATTTGAAATTAGAGATGCTTTTGAAACAATAAAACAAATGGGCGGAAAGGTTGTTCGGATGTATACAATTCCTGTAAGAAGATCAGATGAACCTGATAACCCTACATTTATTAATGGTCCAGGAGAATTTATTGAAGAAGCTTTTGTAACAAACGATTTAATGTTGAAAATTGCTAATGAAACAGGAGTTCGCGTCATATTTTCTTTTTTAAATAATTGGAAATGGATGGGTGGAGTTCCTCAATATGCAGCTTTCCGGGGAAAGAATTTTGAAGACTTTTGGGTAGACAAACAATTAATAGATGATTTTAAAAAAACAATTGATTTTACTTTAGATAGAACAAATACCTTAACAGGGGTAAAATATAAAGATGATAAATCAATTTTATGCTGGGAAACAGGAAATGAATTGGAAAGCCCTTATTCATGGACAAAAAAAGTTGCCGCACATATAAAATCGAAAGACACAAATCACCTTATCATGGATGGTTACTTCGCAATGGACAGTTATAGATTAGTATATCAAGAATCTGTAGAAGATCCCAATATTGATATTTTATCTTCACACCATTACGAACAAGATCCATTCAGCCAAATTGATAACATTAAGTCAAATCTTAAAATTATAAATGGTGAAAAACCATATATTTTAGGTGAACTTGGGTTTGAAAGTACTGCTGCACATAGAAATGTATATGATTATATTATTTCAGAAAAAGAGATTGCTGGAACGCTAAACTGGAGTATTCGATCTCATAGAGAAGAAGGAGGTTTTTATTGGCACTCTGAACCTATAGGCCGTAATCTATATAAGTCTTACCATTGGCCCGGGTTTGCTTCTGGAAATCAATATGATGAAAAGGGGTTGTTACAATTAATGAGAGAAAAAGCCTATGAAATAAATAATGAGGAGTTGCCAGCTTTGGCGCTACCAAAAGCACCAAAATTATTACCAATAGAAAAGGCCTACGAAATTTCTTGGCAAGGTTCTATAGGAGCATCTGGGTATACTATTGAAAGAGCAGAAAGTAGCAATGGTCCTTGGAGTGTAATTGCTCAAAATATATCAGATGCTGCGGTTCAATATGTAGCATTATTTAATGATAAGTCCGCTGAAATAGGGAAGACTTACTATTATAGAATTGAAGCACTAAATTCTGTGGGAGTCTCTCCAAAATCAAATGTTGTAGGTGGGGTCAACGTTTATGAAAAAGCTCTAATTGATGAAATGAGGAATTTTATGGAAGTGTTTAGTTATAATAATGTTGTTATAGATACTGGTTTTGATAGAAAATTTAAAGAAGATACTGAACGGGTTCTTGGTGACAAAGGCAGTGAAATTTCATATGTGGTAGAAGGTGCAATAAATAGTATAAAGATGTATGCTTTTGAACAAAACGATAAAAACGGATTGGAATTTTCAGCTTCTATTGATGGTAAAGAATTTACACCAATTAATGTAACCGTCTCAGCTGAAAAGAAAGGGGAAGGTGATTATGGTTATTGGAATCCAACTCTTTATGAACAAACAAATATTTTAGGGGGCTATAAGTATTTGAAAATTAATTTTAAGCATACAACCCAAATTGGTCGGGTATTAATAAGTTATAAATAATTATGAAATATACGATATTAAAATATTCTTTGTTTTTTTTGACTTTATGTTTGTTTGGTTGTAATAAACCCATTAAAAATAAAAAGAAACCAAACATTTTATTGATCGTTACAGATGATCAAGCTTATGGTGATTTGTCATTTACAAACAACCCTATTTCTGAAACCCCGATACTTGATAAATTGGCTTTAGAAGGAGCTTTTGCCAATCATTTTTACGTGAGTCCAGTTTGCGCGCCAACACGTGCGAGCTTATTAACAGGACGTTACCATCAACGAACAGGTGTTTCTGGTGTTACTCGTGGACGAGAGAACATGAATTTAAAGGAAGAAACCTTAGCAGATGTTTTTAAAACTTTGGGGTATAAAACAGGCGCTTTTGGAAAATGGCATAACGGTGCACACTTTCCATACCATCCTTTAGGAAGGGGTTTTGATGAGTTTGTAGGTTTTACTTCAGGACATTGGACAAGTTATTTTAATACTACAATTGAAAAAAATGGAAAACCACTTAAAACAGAAGGGTATTTACCGGATGTTTTAACCGATGAGGCTATTGAATTTGTTGAAGAAAATAATTCAAAAGAAACTCCTTTTCTTTGCTATGTTCCATACCAAACACCACATACTCCTTTACAAGTTCCTGATAAATATTTTGATAAATACAAAGCAAAAGGTGTGGATGACTTTAACGCTACTATTTATGGGATGTGTGAAAATATTGATGATAACGTAGGTAGAATTCTTCAAAAATTAGACGAGTTAAACATAAGAGAAAATACCATTGTAATTTATATGTCAGACAATGGTCCTTTGAACTTTAGATTTAATCAAGGTTTAAAAGGAAAAAAGGGAATGGTTGATGAAGGTGGTATAAAAGTACCTTTTATTATAAATTGGAAAAATAAAATTAAAGCAGGGCAATTAATTGAACAACCATTAGCACATATTGATGTTTTACCAACTTTATTAGCTTTAACAGATTCGAACTTTAAATTTAAAAATCAAATAGATGGTATCAATTTTAAATCGCTATTAGATGGTGAAACAGAATTTAAAAAACGACAATTATTTGCGGAATGGAGAGGGAGAAAACGAGTACTTTCAGAAAATTATTTATTAATAAATGAGGAATTGTTTGACGTGTCGAATGACTCTAATCAGACTACAGATATTCGCGAGGAATTTCAAAAAGTATACGATTCATTATCGGTAGCATACAACAACTGGTTTAAAGAAGTTTCAATAAAAAACGAAAAAAAATTAATAGCTGTTGGTTATAAAGATTTTCCAATAACCTATTTACCAGCTCATGAGGCCAATTTGTTCCCTTCTTTTGGATTTAGAAAAGATAGGCGTCATACGGGAATTGCATATCATAGTTTGTATGGTTGGGCACATGATTGGATTGACTTTTGGACTAAAACAACGGCTTATGTAACTTGGGATATAAATATTGTAGAAAAAGGTACATTTCAAATTGAACTAAAATACGCATTAGATACTGCTAACAGAAGTACCAAGTTAGTATTAGAAATTGACAATAAAAAAATTATAATAGATTCCTTAGCACCATTTGAACATGGAGATTTCGAGAATTTTGATCGCGTAAAAAGAGAACAAGAAGCACCAGAGACAGATTGGAAAACTTCTATAATAGGAAGCTTAAATTTATCGAAAGGAATAAAAAAGATAAAAATAGCTGCATTAGAAATCCCTGGGAAAAAGTCTATTGAATTAAAAGAAATACTAATTAAAAGGAAATAATTACACAAATCAATTTCAATTGGTAGAACAAATTATATATACTGCTCTGTCGTTTAATGAAGCAAACACACTATAAAAAAACAGAATGAAAGAAACAAAAATCAGCAGTGTTGTATCTTATGAAAAATGATTTGAGGCACTTATTTGAACAGGTACAATGAGTTTTTTAATTTTCAGAAAAAAGTAATAAATACTGAAATTTGTTTTCATCATAAAGGAATCCAGGATTGGTGAGTCAACCATAAAATGTAGACTTGTTTTTTTGAGTTACTTGAACAATGAAAAATAAACATATTTCAAAGAAACCCTAAAAAAAATAATAATGAATAAAATAATTTTTCTTCTAGCTATAATTCCATGTGTAATTGCTTGTGAATCTAAAAAGGCTACCAATATGCTAACTAAAGAGATCGATAGCAATTGGTCATTTAAAGAAATTAATGGAACGCATTCAGGCATAGCAACAGTACCTGGAACCATCCATACAGATTTATTAGCGAATAGCTTTATTGAAAATCCATTTTATCGTATCAATGAAAAACATCAACAGTGGATTGATAAAAAAGATTGGGAATATGCTACGATATTTAATATCTCTAATGAAGAGTTCAATAAGAGTAATATTATATTAGATTTTAAAGGATTAGACACATATGCTGATGTATATGTAAACGGCAGTTTGGTTTTGCAAGCTGATAATATGTTTAGAGAATGGGAAGTTGATATAAAGTTCTTAGCCAGTTTGGGTAATAATACATTAAAAGTAGTATTACATTCTCCCATCAAAAAAGGGTTAAAATTATTAGAAAATTACTATCCGCTGCCTGCGATAAATGATCAGTCTGAAAATGGTGGAATTGGAAATAAAAAGGTATCTATCTTTACCCGTAAAGCCGGTTATCATTATGGATGGGATTGGGGACCACGTTTAGTCACT
The DNA here is from genome assembly GCA_913048175.1 of uncultured Flavobacteriales bacterium. GTDB lineage: Bacteria > Bacteroidota > Bacteroidia > Flavobacteriales_E > Vicingaceae. The sequence continues at coordinate 20,557 of CAJWVX010000032.1, forward strand.
TCTGGAATTTGGAGACCGATAGTATTAAAATCATGGAATCAAGTCCGAATTAATAATATATTTATTGCACAGCCTTCAGTTCATAAAAAAGAAGCACAGTTAATTGCGAATATTGAACTGAATGTAGATGCAGATTTTAATGGAAAACTATTAGTTTCAAATATTGAAACTAAAGAACAATATATCTCAGAAGAAGTATTTGTTTTAAAAGGTATTTCAAATATCTCTTTTCCAATGACAATTCAAAACCCAAAACTGTGGTGGTCACAAGGTTTAGGAGAACCAAATTTATACCATTTTAAAATTCAGTTATTTGATGAAGAGGGAAATAAAATGGCTTCAAAAGAAATAACAACTGGTTTAAGGAGTCTTAAATTAATTCGTGAGAAAGATAAAATTGGAGAGTCTTTCTTGTTTGAATTGAACGGAGTTCGTGTTTTTATTAAAGGAGCTAATTATATTCCAAATGATAATTTTGTGACACGAGTAACAGAGTCAGATTATAAAAAAGTAATAAAGGACGCTGTAGATGCCAATATGAATATGCTGCGTGTTTGGGGTGGAGGTATTTATGAGTACGATACATTTTATGAATTATGTGATGAAAATGGTTTGTTGGTTTGGCAAGATTTTATGTTTGCTTGCTCTATGTATCCTGGTAACAAAGAATTTTTAGAAAATGTAAAACATGAAGCTATTGATAATGTTATCCGTTTGCGTAACCATCCAAGTATCGCACTCTGGTGTGGGAATAACGAAATAAATGCTGCTTGGAGTCATTATTCAGATGGAGGTTGGGGATGGAAAGAAAAATACTCAGTCAAACAAAGAGAAGAAATTCAAACTACTTATTTAGAAATATTTCATAAAATTTTACCTGAAGTTGTTGAAGAGTATACCGACGAAGATGCTTATTGGCCATCCTCTCCACAAGCTGGATTTGAACCAGAAAAACATGCAGGATATGAGAACACATCGGGAGATATGCACTATTGGGGAGTTTGGCACGCTAAACATCCGTTTGAGAATTTTGAAAAACATAAAACTCGTTTTATGAGTGAATATGGTTTTCAGTCATTTCCAGATTTTGAAACTGTCACAAAATATACATTGCCAGAAGATTATGATATTGAAAGTGAAGTAATGTCTTCCCATCAGCGAAGCGGAATTGGGAATCTTCGTATTAAAGAATATATGGGCTGGGATTACTACGTGCCAACAGATTTTGAAGATTTCTTATATATGAGTCAGGTGTTACAAGCTCGTGGCGTAAAAATGGGGATTGAAGCGCACCGACGAGCTATGCCTTACTGTATGGGTACTATGTATTGGCAAATTAATGATTGTTGGCCCGTGGCGAGTTGGAGTAGTACCGATTATTACCACAAGTGGAAGGCTTTACATTACGCAGTTAAAAAAGCATATGAGCCAATTTTATTAACGGTAAAGCAAAATGGAAATAATATTGTAATCAATGGTGTTAGTGATGTGTTAAAAGATATAAACGGAGATTTAAAATTGACTCTTATCGATTTTAACGGAAACGAAATTTCATCAAACACGAAACAAGTGAATTTGATTCAAAATACAAGTACTGTACTTAATGAGATCGGTAGGAATAATTATTTGGGAAAAGTAAATTCCAATCATGTTGTTTTAAAAGTTGAATTCTTTAAAGGCAAAAAACTGCTGTCTAATAATTTATATTATTTCTCCAAACCAAAAGACTTACAATTAGAAAAACCTACAATAGAAACTGAAATAATAGAGAAAGACGGAAAGGTGTTTTTAAAAGTTTCTACGAATACATTAGTCAAAGATTTATACATCAACTTTAAAAAGCAAAAAGTATTTCTGTCGGATAATTATTTTGATTTGTTAGCCAATAAACATCGCCTTATTGAAATAACAAGTGAAAACAAGTTGGATATGAGTACTCTCGAGTTAAAGCATTTACAAAACATAAAATAACCTAGAAAAGTTTACTTACCCAAACATAAAAACCATAAAAATGAATAGTAAGAATTTTCTTTTAATATTAATACTCGCAAGTTTATTTATATCGTGTTCTAGTTTCAGAACTAGAAACTTTGTAGGAGTAGATAAAGGTAATTTTGTCTTAAAGAAAAAAGAATTTGTATTTATAGGATCAAATTATTGGCAAGGCATGAATCTAGGTGCACCAAAAACTGGAGATAGAGCTCGTTTGATTAGAGAATTAGATGAATTACAATCTTTGGGTATCAAGAATTTGAGAGTATTAGCTGCTAGTGAAGCGGATGATGAAATGAAATACTGTATTCATCCAGCTTTGCAAACCGCCCCTGGGGTTTATAATGATGATTTATGGCAAGGCTTAGATTTTTTACTTTCTGAAATGAAAAAAAGAGAAATGAAAGCGGTAATGGTATTAGGTAATTTTTGGACATGGAGTGGTGGCTTTCCTCAATATTTAAGATGGGCTGAAAATGATACAATTCCCTATCCTCAAGACCCGGAGTATAGCTGGAAAAACTTCTCAGATTACTCTAAGCAGTTTTATGTGAATACAAAAGCACAGAGAATGATGTATAATCATATAGAAAAAGTAATCACTAGAAAGAATTCAATCACAGGAACTACCTATAAAAATGACCCCACAATTATGTCTTGGCAATTAGCCAACGAACCTCGTGGTTATGATACGCCAAACGAATTTAGGTCTTGGGCTGTTAAAACGGCAGCATATATTAAAAGTTTAGATAAGAGACATTTGGTTTGTTTGGGAACTGAAGGGAATACCTCAGGGATAACAGCAGGGGTAAATGCTTTATTGGACAATGACAATCTTGATATAGACTATATTACAATGCATATTTGGGCTCAAAACTGGGGTTGGTTCAATCCAAAACAAGGTGAGAAAGTGTTTGAAGAAGCTCTTGTAAAAGTTGATGATTATTGGAATGACCATGTTGCCGTTGCCAATAAACTGAATAAACCTATTGTTTTAGAAGAGTTTGGGATTGCTAGAGATAGTTCTTCTTACAGCCCAAAGACAACTACAGAATGGAGAGATCGTTTTTATACTTATTTGTTTGAGAAAGTAAAAACCTCTATTGATAAAGGGGACCGTGTAAAAGGACTTAATTTTTGGACATATTCAGGAGAAGGAAGGCCAATGAGACCTGGAGAGTTTTGGAAAAAAGGAGATGCCATTTTAGGAGATCCACCTCATGAGTTACAGGGCTGGTACGGTGTTTACAATTCAGATGAGAGTACTTTGAAAATCATAAAAGAATTCTCAGGTCAAATAAATAAATAGAGAAGTTTATTTTTTAGAATACATATCAAAGATAGAAGTGGAATTATAGTAATATGTTTAATAACTGTAGATTTAAAATTTGTTATTATGAATAAAAAACTAGTCAGAGTATATAAAAATGTTAAAAATGATAAATTAATACTGACTTTTGATGTTTTACAATTATATAGTAAAAGTAGTTATGGGCTACCTTGCAATAACTAATAATTAAACTATATATGATGAGAAAAAAATTACTTTTATGTATTTCATTTTTAATGATTAATGCATTGACTTTTGTAGCTGCTCAAACAGGGTCTGTTACTATCGTATCAATACAGCCTTCTATTGAAGCAGGAACTTCAGGAGCTATTGAAATTACCTATACCTCAGATGTTGCATGTCAATTAAATATTCAGTTGAGAGAAACGAATGCAAACCTCACCACAGTTAATTGGAGCCCTTGGCACGGACAAATGTTCGTTAACAATTTAGCAATTGCTGCAGTGCCTACTACAGTAACACTTAATTACAGTATCGGTGGCGGTCAGACAACCTCAGCAAATTTAACTTCTGGAGTGCAGTATACTTTTACTTTTAAATTATCCGGAGATAATTCTGAAGGTGATTTTGGTTATAATGATAGTCAAACAGAAAATCTTGTTACTGTTACAGCTCCCTCTTTAGTTGTAAACAGTGCTGTTTTTACTTCTGTTCCAACTGAAATTATTGCAGGATCAGATTTACTTGCCAATTTTGAATATACTTCGGTAAATGAAGGTATAGTAAAGGTTGATATTAGAAAGTACGATGGAGATACTTGGTTGGCAGATGGTTTAGTTGTGGCATCTTTTATCAACCCAGCTGCCGCAACAACAGCTACAGCTGTCGCCGATACAAAAACACTTTCAATTCCTATAGATACACCTATTAGTTCTTCATTAGCAGGTGCAGAGAATTATAAAACAGTGGTTACACTTTATGATGATTCTTGGGGGTTTATTGTGGAGACAAAAAGTGATTTATTGATTACTGAGACCCTTGGGATAAATTCTGTCGAAGTACAAAATACTACGATTTATCCAAACCCAGTAGAAGACAGATTATTTATTAACTTCAAAGCAAATAAAGCTGAAAATATTACTATTAGTGATATAACAGGAAAAGTAATAAAAAACATTTCTGTTTTTAATAATCTTAATTCTATCGATGTTTCAGATTTGAAACAAGGAATGTATATACTAAACACGGATACTAATGAACAATACAAGTTTTTTAAAAAATAATACTAAATAGTATTTACTGAAGATTAAAAAAGTATAAATTTTGAAATGAGGGCCAACGGCCCTCATTTTTGTTTATAAATACTAGATTTATTATAATGATACAATATTACATAAATATACTTAAAGCAATTCTTCTTTTGGCTCTCTTTAATTCCTGTATTTCAGAATCTAAATTAGTGGTAAACGAAGTTGATAGTAGAATCAATATTAAATACAAAAACAGCAATCGTCTTATAGGTTTAAAAGCTCATTTAGGATTAAGTTCGGAAGAGTTTCAGAATTCTATAGATACAAGAATAGAAGGTGATTTTATAATATTGAATCTAAACCTTTCAGATACACTAAAAGAAAACCTAAACAAGTTTGAAGGATTGTTTTTTGATGATATACCTAATTTTAAAAAGGGGTCACTTTATGGAGATATAAACCATGGAACTCTTGGGCCAAACCCATTCTTGTTAATAGTCCATCAGAAATTAAAGATTGGGATGGACTACCTAGTAAATTTGTGACTATTTTTTTAAGCTACTTTTTTAATAAATCC
>CAJWVX010000033.1 GCA_913048175.1 uncultured Flavobacteriales bacterium
AAATGTATCGAGAACAGAAAAAGCTTGTTCTCGATACATTTTTCGTTCCTCAAAATACTCGTACTGACAGCTTTTATTTTTTCACCCCATTTTATTGTTTAAGAAAAAAGTATGAGTTTGCCCTGAGTGTTTGCTATTTGCAGGATATTTTAAACCATTTTTTTTTATTTCTTTGGTAGTTTAGATGAGCAATTTCATTTTGCAGTTTATGATAAAAATCCTTACTTTCTGGATGGAGCATCTGCCAAATTTTATCCCAACCCAGAAAGCCACCTATGTTGCGATCATCTATAAATATATCTGCATTTATTTTCCTGCTATAATTTCCTTCTTCAGTTTCAGTAGGATAGTTTTTGTTAACCGCGAAAAATTCAACTCCGTTATTAGAACAGAATTTTACTGCATCCTCCAAACACCTACCTTCACGATAAGTCCACAAAATTAAGCGGTGTCCTTTCTTTTGTAGTTCTTTCATTGTGGCGAAGGCAAAGAGCATTTCCCTGCCGATTATGGGGTAGGTGTGCTCTACAATTGTTCCGTCAAAGTCGATTGCGATAATTTTACCTGTATCTTGAATCAAATGGTAGAAGTAGATTTAACATGCTCTTGTATATTGGCAAATACCGGTTGCTGATCTTGAGGTTTTAGCGCATTTTTGTCTGCAAATTCCTTGTATGTTAAGAGGGCCCTTTTTAGTTCGTTTTTAATAACAGAATCATCTGTTTGACCATTAGCTAGAAATAAAAAATAATAGATGACCCTTTGAAGCATTTTGTTGCCTTTTTCTATCTCACCCATTTCTTCATAAGTGAATGCAATATTGTTGCATGATATAGCAAATACTTGCATAAATGGTATTCCCTTTTCTTTGGCTTCAAGTTGATGATTATTCAAGATCTCAGCTCGATATAAAGCTTCTTCATAGCTCATAAGAGCCTCTTTTAACTTTCCTTCATTGAAAAATTGATTAGCTGAATTTGTTTTTTCTTTCCAAACAGATTCTATATGCTGCATACAAGACTCACTCATGATAATTTTGTTTTTGACTGAATTTTCATAATAACTTTTCCTTCAATCATGTTAAGGTTCACTAAACCTATAGATTCGCTGGTTGTACTTTTTGGATAAATGCCTTGAACATAGTATCCATTTTCGTTCTTCTGGCATATTTCCTTTATTAAATAGCCGTAAGCAGGATGTTTAAATATGATGATATCTCCAATACGAAGATTGACCAGTTTTGTAGTTACAGATACAACATAGTCGCCTTCCAAGTATGAAGGTGACATGCTATATCCTTTTATTTTTGACAGTTTCAGCACTAAAGCTGCGGATAGACTACCTCTAATGATGGAGGGTAAGGACAAACGGCTTTTTTGGTAGATACACCTTTTGTTTCCCAGAATATTTCGGCAAATCTGTTCACTTTTTCCAGTAATTGTAAGGCTGCATCTTTGTTTACTTCCTGCCTTGTCTTAGAACCAAGAAGCATAATGCTGTGGGTTAATTCATGCAACTCAGGATACTTTTTAAATTGTGGTGCTTTGAAAAAATCACCCCAGATGGTCCGAATTTCATGCTTGACAATAGCCGCATGACGTTCTTTTTCGGCAATGTATCTGTTTACTTCATTGTGCCAATCTACCGAATGCTTTATCTCTTTATGATCGTTGATTAAATCTGTCATACGAATCACAGTTAAACATGCTACAAGTACTTGTCCTGGATCATAGATTCCACAAGGGATATCACAGTGTGCCTGTACTTCTTTTATAGGTATGATTCTTTCTAAAATATTTATCGTTTTATTAAGCATGGTTTCTGTTCTTTTTGAATTGTTTTTTGATTAGAAATAACGTAGCAACAGTAAAAAATGTAGCTGAGACAGTAATAATTTCAATACTCAAAGATTCAGTCACGTGAATATGAGTTGTGGATTGATGGTTCGGGTGAGCCATAGCAGAAATTACTCCAATTAGAGATAGGCATAATGTACTTGTAATTTTTTTCATAATTATTTGTTTTATATTTCACTTATTTTATAAAGTTCCTACGAAGCTTTACTCATATTTTTTTGCATCAAGTTCTCATTCTTTATTCTCTTTTCGATTTCTCTTTTATCGATTTCGACATGTCTTATTGAATAATCCATTTAATAACAATTTTCACTACAAATATAAACAAAATTAGACTAGTATAATTAATAATTTAGACTAGTCTAAAAAAAGTATAATTTGATATGGATACTTTCCAGAATAGAACAGGGTTTTAGTCGGATTTGACGCTTAAATTTATTGTTTGATGAGTTGTAAAACCTTACTGAAACCTTGAGTTATCAGAATGAAAACGATTGTACAGATAATCAAATCGGATCCGTATTTATTGAGGTAATCGCACAAAACTCTTACGGCAATGAATTGCAAATTGAGATATACTACCTAAAATGTGAAGATTGAATGAATTTTATCTCGAATTGGCTAAAATGTTCTTGTTGGAAACGTTTTAATTTTTTTTTATGTGTTGTTAAACGAAGTTATCGTTTTTAGGAGAAAGTCAAGTTGTAAAAATCACTTAATCATAACCCCTTGCTTGTTTAATATTGGGATGTTAATTAAGTTTTCATCTTTTATAGTTTCTGGTAAAAAGATGATCTTTTTATCATAAATTCTGCCATCCTTAAAATAGCTTACCCAATATTCATTATTTAGGGCAAATACATTTTCCATTATAGGTTCTATAATTGCAAAATCGTTAGAGGTTAAACTTCCCATTGCATGGCGTAAAGTAGATGTTTTTGTTTCTACACCTTTTACATCTGTTAAGTAGCCTTTAGAGGTTACTAAAACTTCATCAATAGTTTCTTTTTGATAGTTAATGATGTAAACATTCCAGATGTCTTCTTGCACATCGTTTTTATCTTTTACAACTGCTACTGCAAGATCTTTTACAACGGGTGGATTAAGGTCTTTTTTCATTGTTATACTTCTGTTTAACCGCTAAGTGTGCTAAGTTTTACGCAAAGGTCGCAAAAAAGCTCTAATTCTTTTAATTATATAAATGAATCAACTTATTTTGTTTGCGAAAACTCCTTTTTATTTGCGGTTATTTTTTTTTACTTAAAAAAGGTAACGGCTTTTTGAACTGTTTTATCCGTTTCGTTAATAATTACATAATAGCCAAAATCATTAAAAAGGTTTCTGCTAATAGCTGCTTTTAAGCCTATAGATATTAATTCTTTTGATGTAATTATTTCTTGTAAATTTCTTTCAATTTCATTCTCTTCAGCAAACTTGATAATGCTGTTAAACAAATCGTCATCAACTCTAAAATTATCTTTAAACTCTAAAGCTCCTTTATGTTTTTCCTTTAAAGCTTCTCTTTGCTTATCTACATAGTTAAGTGCAAAATTTTGGATAATTCCCTTGTATCTTAAAGCGTATAAATAGTTGGTTCCATTATTCGTGTCTAACGGAATAAATAAATCTGGCATAATTCCACCACCACCATAAACAACTTTGCCTCCAGGTGTGTAAAATTTTAAAGAATCAGGAAACTGAATGCTATCTGCCGATAATAATTCTCCATTTTCGTAACGGTTATAAGCTTCAGCATGGTATTGCTCAATATTAGCTCCGTAAGGTTTTTGAATGCATCTTCCTGTTGGAGTATAATATCTTGCAACTGTTAATCTAAGTCCAGAACCATCTGGCCACATAACTTGCTCCTGTACCAAGCCTTTTCCAAAAGAACGTCTTCCTACAACTGTTCCTCTATCATTGTCTTGTATTGCTCCAGCTAAAATTTCACTTGCCGAGGCAGAATTTTCATTAATCAAAATTGCAATTTCACAATTTTCTAAGATTCCTCCCGAAGTTGAAAAATATTCATTTTTATTTCGTGTTCTTCCATCAGTATAAACAATCATCTTGTTCTTGGTAAGTATTTCATCTGCAATCATAGTAGCTGCGCCTAAAACGCCACCTCCGTTACTTCTTAAGTCTATAACGAGTTTTTTCATTCCTTGATTCCTTAAATCACGAGATGCTTTCATAAACTCGTCATAAGTAGTTTTTGCAAAACGAGTAATCCTCATGTATCCAATATCATCCTTAATTATGTAAGGTGCATCAATACTGAAAATGGGGATACGATCTCGAATAATTGTAAAATGCTTTCTTTTTTTTGAGCCTTGTCTAACAATTTCTACCTTCACTTTAGTTCCTCTAGGACCTTTTAAAAGTTTAATTACATCGGCATTAGCCATTCCAACTCCTGCAACATTAGTTGTGTCAACCTTTACAATTCTATCTCCAGCTTTAATTCCTAACTTGTCAGATGGGCCATTAACAATTGGAGATATAATTAGAATAGTATCATTTTTAATTCTAAACTCTACACCAATTCCATCAAAATTACCTTCTAAAGGTTCATTCATTCCATCAAAATCTTTTGCAGGTATGTAATAAGAATGAGGGTCTAAAGTCGTAAGCATTGATGTTATTGAGCGTTCAGTAAGATCTTTTTTATCTACAGAATCAACATAAGTATCTTCTATAAAGTTTAAAATCTCGTTTAGTTTTGTCGCGGTATTAAAACGTTTGGCCTTCGGAAAAATTAATGTTTGGTTATTACCGCTTGAAGGAGTTAAAAAAGCACCCAAAAATATTCCAAAAACAATGCAAAAAGCAATTATTAAGGGAAGGAAAATAAATAATAATGCTCTTTTTTTACTCATCTAAATTTGTGATTTGAGTTAATTGAATTCCAGATTCTTTTAAAAAATCAATGCCAGAAGTATCTTTGTATCCTTTAATATAAACTACACGGGCAATTCCAGCTTGTAATATTAGTTTGCTGCAATCTCTACACGGAGAAAGTGTAATGTATAAAGTTGCACCGTTTGTATTGTGGTTAGATTTTGCAATTTTAGTTAGGGCATTCGCTTCAGCGTGTAAAACAAACCAATGTGTTTCTCCAATATCATTTTCACAACAATTATCGTAACCAGATGGTGTTCCATTATATCCATCAGATATAATCATACCATCTTTAACGATTAAAGCTCCTACTTGCTTTCTTGAACAGTGAGAAAGTTTAGCCCATTCTCTTGCCATTTTTAAATAGGCACTATCGTAACGGAGTTGTTTTGGGTTGTTGTAATCCATGCTAAAATTCTAAAATTCAAAAGTAGGAAAATGCCTTTAGTTTAGAGATTATTATTCTTAAAAAGAATACGTTAACCCACCCAATACACCGAATCTCTGTGTAGGGTAATCATCCCATTTCGTATATTTAGAAGCTGCTATATTATTGAATTGAATAAACGCAGATAGCTTTTTTGTGTAACGATATTCAACACTTAAGTTAAGATCGAAAACACCGTCTAATTCTTTTGCATCTTCGGTAACAGTAATTGTATTACTTGTGGTTACTGTATTAAAGGTTTTAGAATATTGTTTGCTGAAATGATAAAGATCTGCTCTAACTAGTATTTTATCACTTAAATCATAAATACCTGATAAGGTAATTTTAAGGTCTGGTTTATGCCAAGCTTTAAGCTCATTGCGCGGGTTATATTTAAAGTATTTACCACCTAAAATCACTTTAAACTTTTCTAGTTTTTGATAAGTTAATTCTCCCGTTACAGTTGAAACGGAAACAGTATCATAAGCTAAAACAAATTTATTATCAATTAGGTTACTCAAATCTTTAATGTAAAGTGGCATTCCTTCTATTTTTTGCTGACTAAAACTTGTGTTAAAAGTAATCTTAGAACTTAAACTACCTCTAATACCACCATAAATGTCATATTGCTGATTACTATTTTGTGTAGGTAAAAGTTGTGTGTTTATAAAAGGATTTTCGTTGTAAAAATCATTTAGAGTATTACTAATTAATCCGCCTCTAATACCAACATAAGGAATAATAATATGCTCAACAATATTGTATTTGAACTCTGCTTTCGGATAAAAATGGAATTTAGTATCAGGGTAGGAGTTTAAATATAGACCAACTCCAACTTGAAATTCCCACTTGTCAGTACTTGTACTAATACGGGGGTTGATACCTAGCACCAAATTATTTTCTTGATTTAATGAGTTGATTAGTTTATTGTAATTCATTTCAATACCAATAGCATAAAGTTCATTTTTATGGTATTTGCTTAGCTTACCGTCAGCTTCAAAATGATTTTCAGAAACTTGATACAAATCAGTAATATTATGATAAGCTATATTTACATCATAATCGAATTGCGCACTATCTGTAAAGTTTCGAGTTAAAGAAAAAGCAGCATCAAGTTTATCTAATTCCTGTCTTATAGCATCCGAATTTTCAATTATTGGAGCGTTTTCTTCAGAAAAACCATAATAATTATTTACATTTCTGGTGTATCCTAATTTAGCATAAGTTGTAAAGTCTTTTGAAAAATGCTTACCGAAAGCACTCAAGTGGTTATCACTAAATCCACTATAGTCCTTATTTGATATTCCTGTTGAAGAAAAATGTTTTCCATAAATACCATAAGAAAGTGTTTTTGATCTTTTAGAATTGTAATACAATTCTAATAAAGGTGTTGCATTAGTTCCAAAACCAGCTTTAGCATAACCTCTGTATAGTTTCTTTAAAGGTTCACCTTTAATTTTTGCTGGTTTTATTGGATCAATATCAAAACTTACGGGTATTTGTTTTTCTAAAAAACTATATCTTAATTCTGGTATTAGTTTGTTAGTGTCTTTAATTGCAGGGTTGTCTTTAATCTTAAAAGCATCTGTTAAAAAAGGCTGAAAAACTGTTTCAGAAATAATTGTTGTAGAATCTCTTGAGTTTTTTGTTTGTGAAAACCCGGTAGACGAAATCAGTAACATAGCTAACCCTGTTAGAAAAAGATTACTTCGTACCTCGCAATAACGAAAAAGGGATAATATGTTTTTAGAATTACTCATCTTTAGGTGTCTCTTCTAATTCATCTTCAGTTTCAATAATTGGATCATTTTTAGGCTCCTCTATTGGTGCAACAAAAGGTTCTACTTCTATTTCTTCTTCTTCCGTTTCAGGGTCCTCTAGTTCTGGTAGCTCTTCTTCAATAATTTCTTCATCTTCGCTAAATAGCTTTTGAAATTCAGCAGCATCAAATAATTCTACATCAATTTCTATGTCTTCTTTCGGAACGATCATTGCAGCTTCTTGAGCTTCAATTTTGGTTAGTTTTTCTGAAGCTGTACTTACGAGTTTTGGAAATTTACTCTTATCAATAACATTCTTTAAAGTTATTTTTGCTTGAAATAAATCTTCTTGTGCAGTGTAGTTGTCAGCTAATAGAATCAATGATTTATCTATCCAATAACCATAGGATGGAAACTTCTTTATTAAACTGATTACTTCTGCCTCACAATTGTCATATTCACTTCTCATATGTATGATATGCGCTACATTATATTTTGCTTCTGCTCCAAATTCATTGCTTGATGATGAGGCTGTAGCAAATTCTGTTAAAGCTAAGTTGTAATCATCTTGATCCATTGAAACTTTACCATAAATTAAATGAGCTTCGGTAATTAAAATGGCGTCATCTGCATCTTTATTTATAACAATTTCACAATATTTTACTGTTGCCTCAAAGTTGTTTAATAGGTAGTTTAACCTCATTTGTGCTACTTGAGATTTAAATACATTGGAAGGAATGTCTGCCAAATACTCTAATTTATTGTAACTGTTTAGAGCCTCTTTAGATTTTCCAAGATTCATATTTATTTCAGCAGCTTTAACTAAAGCGGTTTCGGTAAACTTATTTTTAGGTTGTTCTAACACATAGTTAAAATCCATTAACGCTTCATTTTCAAAACCAGATTTATACTCGCAATCTGCTTTATAGAAATGAGCATTTAAAGTGAAAGTTCCGTTCGGATATTTTTCTAGATATTTAGCTAATTCGTTAACAGCTTCAGTGCAATTGCCTTTCATATATTTAGTTTCGGCTACTTCGTAATAATCGGCATCCATAACCTGAGCAGAAGAATCTGCACCACCTATACTTGCTAAGTAAATTTCATAAGCTTCAAGTTCTCCTTTGTCAATGTGTATTTTTTTAATTTGATTGATAGCTTCACTGGCTTCGTTAGTTTTTGGATAATCATTTACCACTCTTTTAAATGCAATTAAAGCTTTATCATCTGATTTTTTGTTGTAATAAATTAACCCTTCTTTAATTAGTGCTTGCTTTAAATAAGGGCTATTTGGATGGTCTTGAATTAATAACTGAAAGTTTGCTAACGCTTTTTCTGTTTGATTTAAAATTTCCTGGGTTTTTCCGAGTTGAAAAATAGCGTCATCCATTAAATGCGACTTCTCTTTTCTACTGATAAGAGTGTTTAATAAACTCTCTTTGTCTGTGTAGTTTCCCATAACACCATTGGTAATTGCACTTTGATAAAGAGAATAATCTGATTTATCTAAGCCAACCATCGCAGCCTTATCATAGTACTCTATTGCAGCTTTATATTTTTTATCAATATAAAAACAATCGCCAACTCTGTTTAGTGCATCATTTTTCGTTTTGGTGTTTGCTCCTTTTGCATTCTGTACATATTTTCTAAACCATTGATTAGCGTTTTCGTACTCTTTTAACTTAAAGTAGGAATAACCAATTCCATAATGTGCTTTGTTTACATCATTTGCAGCAATAGCCTCTGGTTCAAAAATATAGTTTTTAAATTCACCTATTGATGCTTGGTAATTATTTAAACGGTAGTATGATTCTGCTCTCCAATAACTATTCTCAGCTTTAATTTTTTTGTTGATTAAATAGTTATCAGATTTATTAAAATGAAGAATAGCATCAGGATATTTTCTATTGTTAAATAATTCAACACCTCTATAGTAGGCAATTTTCTGGTAAGCTTCTTTTAATTTTGAATCTAGAGTCTTAATGTTTTCTAAAGAAGCTAAAGCAGCTTTGTAGTTTTTTGTAGTAAAATAAACGGCAATTAAAAACTCATAAGCATTGCTAAGTTTTGTAGAGTTTGGGTAAGTATTAATAAACTCTTCAAAAGCTACAATTGCATCATTATAAGGGTGTAAAGAAAGTTCATAAGAGATTTTTGCAAAACTGAATAAAGCATCCTCTTTAATCTGCGGATCGTAATTAATATCTGAAGCTACTCTAAAAGAAGTTTGAGCATATTTTTTTTCTCCTGTTTTTAAATAACATTCGGCTAAATGATAATGCGCAGCTTGAGATAAACTATCTTCTTTAGCAATTGCTTTTTTAAACCATTTTATAGCATTGGTGCAGCTATCAACTTTGTAATAAGCGTAACCTAATTGGTATTTATCCGAACGATTTGCGTCATATGCTTTTTCTTTATGAAATCTTTTTAAGTAAGGAATGGCTTCATTGTATTGTTTGGTGTTGTAATAAGCTTCCCCTAGTAAACGAGCAATTTCTGGAGCTCTTTTAGGTACAGACTTTTCTAACAATGTGGGGGCATATTCAATTACTTTATCATGTTTTTTTTGTAAAAAATAGATTTGAGTAATGTAGTAAGGTACAATTGGAGCAAACTTTTCATCATCACTTAACGATAAAAATGTTTGTAATGCAGACTCGTATTTCTCTTGTAAATAGGCAATATGTGCATAATAATATCTTGATGGAGAAGTATATTTAGTGTCGGCATCTTTAATTTCATAAAATGCCTTAGAAGCCTTTTCTAATTTTTCTTCTTGAAAATAACTATAACCAGTTTTAAAATAATATTCAGCTAATTCATCATCAGATAAATCGTAAATATTCATTTTATCAAACCATTTTATAGCTTCATCATATTTCTTTTTCCTAAACTTAAACCGCCCTAAATGAAAGAAGGCTAATTTTACTTTCGGGCTTTCTGGATAGGCATAAATAAACTCGATTAAAAGATTTTCAGCATCAATGTTAAAAAGTTCTAAACCACAAATAGCCTGGTAGTACTGAGCATTAACGACTATTTCTGATTTTTTGTCTTCAATTTGATTTAAGACTTCGCTAAATTTTTCTTGAGCTGCACTAAATTTTTCTTTATCATAAAGTTCTAATGCCGAATTGTAAATAGAATATTCGTGCGTGTAAATAGCTGTTTTTTGACCGAGAACAAGATTGTTTACGGAGCAAAGTAGAATAAATATGAAGATTACCTTTTTCAAATTATTATTTTCTTTAGGGCACTTTTTACAACCCATAAAATTAGAAATCATACAGGGTGCTGGTTTTGTAAATACCTTTAGTTTTCAACGCAACAATGTTTACATTATTTCATCTTAAAATAGAGTATATCGATTAATTGGCAGATTTATTAGATATATTTGTTTGGTAGAAAAAGTACCTCATTATCATGATAATAGACATTAATTCAGCTAAAATATTTCAAAAAAAGAACTTGATTTTACAAGATGTAAACTTGAAAATTGAGGAGGGTGAATTTGTTTATTTAATTGGTAAAACTGGTGCAGGTAAAAGTAGTTTGTTAAAAACAATTTATGGTGATTTACCTTTGAAAGAGGGAGATGCAACAGTTTGTGATTTTAACTTAAAGACCATTAAACGAAGAAAAGTTCCTTTTTTAAGAAGAAAATTAGGTATCGTTTTTCAAGATTTTCAGTTGTTGTCTGATAGGAGTGTAGATGAAAATTTAAAATTTGTTTTAAAGGCTACTGGGTGGAAAAATAAGACTGAAATAACTGCTCGAATAACGGAGGTTTTAGAAAATGTTGGCTTAGGAGCTAAAGGCTATAAATTTCCTCATGAACTTTCTGGTGGTGAGCAACAGAGAGTTGTTATTGCAAGAGCTTTGTTAAATGAACCAGACTTAATTTTAGCTGATGAGCCAACAGGGAATTTAGATCCAGAAACCTCAGCAGAGATTATGAAGTTGTTGTTTGATATCAGTAAAAAAGGGAAAGCTATTTTAATGGCTACACATGATTTTCATTTAATGGGCAAGTTTAAATCGAGGACGATTAAATGTGAAAATAGTACTGTTACAGAAGTTTTAGGAAGTTCCTTAAATGCCTATCAAAGTTTTAGTACTACTAATATTGCTAAGCCAGCAGAAAGAACTGAAGGGAATAATTTGTAAAGTTAATCTTTTGCTAATTCAAAAAACTGAGCTGCCCAGTAGGTAGAATGAAAGTTGAGGTCTACTGTATGAAAGTCTATTTCACCGCCTCGTTCAATCGGTTTCCCTGGAGAAATCATAACCTTATGTTTTAGGTCTTTAACTGATAATAATGTAATTTTCAGTTCATTTTTAGTGTTGAAAAACTCTTTTGAGGTAAGCAAAGGATGGTTTAAATATTCTTTGGTAATAACAAAAGCACTATCGGTAAACTGATTTTTTTCAATCCATTGTTTTAGAATTCTATTAGCATTTCCCTTTGGCACAACCATATCTTTATCTCCTTGAATAATAGCAATTTTAGGTTGATGTTCAGCCGTTTCTTTATTCATCTTAAATAGATTTGATGGCGCAGCAAATAAAACGCCAGCATTAAAAAGGTTTGGGTAAGCATTTAACATTGCATTACTAATTCCTCCGCCAGCAGAAAATCCAGTAATAAAAATTTTAGTGCTATCAATATTTCTTGTTTTAAAACTAAAATCAATCATTTGTTTGATAGAAGCAACTTCGCCTTTGTCTTTTTTAGCTTTAAACCCTAAGTAAAAATTATAGCATTTTGCAACATTATTTAGTTGCTTCTGTTCTGGATAAATTACTATAAAGTTAAGTGAGTCTGCTAATTTGTTCCAGCCAGTTTCATTTGCTATTAATTTTGCTGATTGAGTGCAGCCATGAGCTACAATTACTAAAGGAATTGGATTAGAATGATTTAAATTAGCAGGTATATATTGAAACATCTTTAAGTTGCCTTTGTTTTTTCCAAAATTGGCAACTTGAGTTAAATCTCTTTGCGAAAATCCAATAAAAGTTAAGGCTAATAATATAATTGAGAATAGGATTCTCATAGTTTAATAAAAGATGAAATGTATCCTAAAATAGAACCTAACAGAATGATGTGCATCGCATTAATCTTTTTAGTTGTAAAGACTAAAATTAAACTAATAGTAAAAATAATGGCACTTTTAACCTCTAATAAAGAGCTAGTTCCTACTTTTAAAATAACGGATAACATTAGAGCAACAGCACCAACACTCATGAGGTTTAAAAAGGTTTTTAAAATAGTCGATTTTTTCATTTTCGGAATTAATGGATTCAATAATAATACCAATAAAAAAGAAGGAAGAAATATTCCTGTAGTTGCAGCAATTGCGCCCCAAAACCCATTGAGCTGAAATCCTACAAAAGTTGCAGTAGATAAAACTGGCCCTGGAGTAAACTGACCAATTGCAATGGCATCTAATAAAGCTGCTCGAGTCATTAATCCTGTTTCTACAAATTCAGCATCTAAATAAGCAAACAACACATAGCCACTCCCGTATAAGATTGCTCCAATTTTAAAAAAACTAAAGAAAATACTTACTGTTGTAATTTTTGAAAGACCAAGAGTTGATGATCCAAGCAATGTTAATAAAATAGGATTAAAGCCATTGGCTTGAGTTTTATTTTTTAACGAGAAATAAATTGTTCCTAAAACAGCAGTTATTAATAAACTTACTATTTCGCTAAATCCGTAAAGGTTGAGTCCTAATGTAATCGCGCCAAAAAGGCCTAAAGCAATATTTTTAATTGCTTTTTTTCCTAATTTAAAAACTGCTTGTATAATAATTACAACAACTGCAGGTTGTATACCAGCAATAAATGGTTTTACGTTTGGTAAATTTCCAAAGCGAACATAAAGCCAAGCTAAAGTTCCAGTAATAAAAACTGCAGGAAAAATAAAGCAAATACCAGCAACAAACATGCCCTTCCATCCACCTCTTTCTTGTCCGCAGTGCATTGTCATTTCTGTGGAATTTGGACCAGGAATTAGGTTGGTTGCTCCAATCAAATCTAAAAAATGTTCTGAAGACATCCATTTTCTTTTAGAAACAATTTCTTCTTCCATCATAGCGATATGAACTGCTGGCCCCCCAAAAGCAAAGCAGCCTAATTTAAAAAATACTTGTGCTATTTCTTTTAAGTTCGACATGTTGCAAAAATAAAAAATAGATAAATAAGTTGAGGATGTTCCGTATTAACTTAATGTTAAAAGTTACTTTTCAACGCCATGTAAAACAAGCACTATCTCTCCTTTGGTTACATTGTTGTTGTAATATTCTATAACCTCTTTAGTTGTTCCTCTAATCGTTTCTTCGTGCATTTTAGTTAATTCTCTGGATACAGAAACTTGTCTGTCTTCACCATAATATTCTGCAAACTGGTTAAGTGTTTTTAACAATCTATGAGTAGACTCATAAAAAACAACTGTTCTTGTTTCATCTATAAATAATTTTAATCTTGTTTGTCTTCCTTTTTTATGCGGTAAAAAACCTTCAAATACAAATTTGTCACAAGGAAAACCTGAATTTACTAAGGCAGGAACAAATGCTGTTGCTCCCGGTAAACAGTCAACCTCTATATCATTTTTTATGCATTCTCGAGCTAATAAAAAGCCAGGATCAGAAATTGCTGGAGTTCCAGCATCACTAATTAGTGCGATTGTTTCGCCAGCTTTTATTGATGCAATAATCCTTTCAAGGGATTTGTGTTCGTTGTGTTGGTGGTGAGCAATTAATCTCTTATCAATTTCGTAGTGCTTTAAAAGTTTAGAAGAAGTTCTAGTGTCTTCGGCAAGAATAATATCAACTTCTTTTAAAATTCTAAGGGCGCGAAGCGTAATATCTTCTAAATTGCCAATTGGCGTAGGAATAAGGTATAATTTTGACATAGTTATTTTTTCTAAAAACCAAAGATAAAAATAAACGCGAAGATGGTTTTGTTTAATTTAGATTTCTCTATGCAACCTTTTTAGGTAAAGAAGCATCTTAATATTGGATAAATGAAAATAAACGAAGAGCAATTAGTTAACAAGTGTCTTGAAAAAGATGCTCTTGCTCAAAAGCAGTTGTTTGAGTATTATTCAAGAAGGATGATGGGAGTATGTTTAAGGTACTCCAAAGACACAGAGGAGGCACAAGATGTGTTGCAAATGGGTTTTATAAAAGTCTTTGAGAAACTAGAGATGTATAACCAAAAAGGTTCTTTAGATGGTTGGATTAGGAAAATTATTGTAAATACCGCTTTAGATAATATTCGTAAGAATAAAAAATTACAGAATAATGTTGATATAGATAAAGTCGATTATCAATTGACAAATCATAATGAAACAGCTTTAGAGGCTATGTCGGCTCAAGATTTATTAAAAGTAATTCAGGCTATGCCAACAGGTTTTAGAACTGTTTTTAACATGTATGTAATTGAAGGTTATTCACATAAAGAAATAGCAGAAGAATTAAATATTACGGTAAGTACATCCAAATCCCAATTTTCTAGAGCAAGAGCTTATTTGCAGAAAATTTTAATAAAAGAGGAGATTGTAAAGTGAGAAAAGATTTAGAAAATATAGACGAAGTTTTTAAGAAAGCCTTTGATGGTTTTGAGTCAAATGTTGATCCAAGCGTATGGAGTAATGTCCAAAATTCTATTGGGTCAAGTGCAGCTTCTTCATCAGTTGGATCGATTGCGGGAAAATCAATTGTATTAAAAATTGTTGCTGGAGTTATTGCTCTAGGAACCTTAGTAACTGGAGCTTATTTTGCTTTAGAAAATGATGAAGAGAAAAAAAATAAAATTGCTGTAAATACCCCTTTAGAAGTATCTAAAGTGAAAGAGGAGAAAAGTATTCATGTTTTAGAAAACCATAAAGAACAAGTATCTGAAAAAACGCTTGTTGATAATGATCCTTTTAAAGAGGTTCAAGAAAATAATTCTGAAGCGTTATTAGGAGCTGATATTCTTGAGGCGTCTTCTGAAACTGTTAAACCTATTAAAAAAGAAGGTAGTCCGGTTTTAGTTCAAGAAACTGCAAGCAAAAACTCTTCTGTTGTTAATGCTCCAACTGTTATTTCTGAAAAAACGAATAATTCTAAAGAAGAAGCGGCCTCAGAAATTAAAGTTGAGGAACAGCTTGTTGTAAACAGTGAAAATGTATCAACTGAAAGAAATCCAGAAGATAACTGGAGAAATGAGGAAGAATTAGAGCTTGTTGAACAGGTTAACATACCTTTTATAAATAAAGCAAAAATACCTAGAACGATTTCTCCAAATGGTGATGGAATTGGTGATGTTATAAAAATTGAAGGAGAAAATATTAAAGAATTTAAAGCAACTATTTTTAATATATCTAATGGGAAAACTATTTATGAATGGAATCTGTTAGATGGCTTTTGGGATGGTAGTGATATGTCTGGAGATAAAGTATTACCTGGAACTTACATGTTGTTGGTAACTGCTAGTGGTGAAGATGGAAGGCCTATTGATGCAATTAAACAGACTATTACAGTCTTAAAATAGATATTTTGTAACATTAAAAAAAGGCTCCAATTTGGAGCCTTTTTTATGTCTCAATGATTTTGTATCTTTTCTTTACGATGTTCCTTTTTATTTTTTTTCATCTCTTTAAATTTAATAAATTGTTCGGGAGTTAATAGTGATTCAATTTCTTTCATATTGATATCATTTAAAGCTTTCTTCTTCCTCTTTAATGCTTTAAGTTCTTGTTTTAAGGGAGTTATTTTTGCTTGAATAGCTTTGTTTTCATTCATTTGTTTTTGATGAATAACTTTCATTTGATTGGCTTGCTCTTTATTAAGCCCTAACTCCTGAGCAATTTTAGCTCCTTTATCATGTTTTACTGGGTATTTGCTGCGTGCACCACCTGGTTGAGCTTGACAGATTACTAAAGAAAGAGTTACAGCAGCAATGGTCAATGTTAATTTTAATGTTTTCATAATTAAATAGGTTTTATTGGTTAATATATCAGTTAGAGTCTTAAAACCTTATATAGTTTAATATGTTCTTGTTAATAAATCATAAAACATTGAATGTGCCAAACTAAAATATAATAAGAACTTGTTTACTTCTTAAGTATACATTAAGAAATGAGTATATTTGTTGTATATAATTTACTGTGTTTATGAGTAACTATAAAGTTGGAGATCTTTTAAATAAGGTTGTAATCCCAAAAGACCTAAGAGAAAAGATCTCTGAAGATGAATTACCGCAGTTATGCGAAGAGTTAAGAGAGTTTATTGTTGATGTAGTTTCTAAAAAAGGTGGTCATTTTGGCGCTAGTTTAGGGGTTGTAGAAATGACGGTTGCTTTGCACTATGTTTTTAACACACCTCACGATAAATTAGTTTGGGATGTTGGTCATCAAGCTTACGGTCATAAAATACTGACAGGAAGAAGAGAACAATTTCAAACCAATAGAATTTATAAAGGCATAAGTGGCTTTCCAAAAATAGCAGAAAGCGAGTATGATGCTTTTGGAGTGGGTCATTCTTCAACTTCAATATCAGCGGCATTAGGAATGGCAGTTGCTTCTCAATACAAAAAAGAAGATAGACAACACGTAGCTATTATTGGTGATGGATCGATGACTGCTGGTTTAGCTTTCGAAGGTATGAATAATGGTGGGGTTGAAAATACTAATTTACTAATTGTCTTAAATGACAATTGTATGGCAATTGATCCTAACGTAGGAGCTCTAAAAGATTATTTAACAGATATTACAACTTCACATACTTACAATAAAGTAAAAGATGAGGTTTGGAATTTATTAGGTAAAGTAAGTAAGTTTGGGCCTAATGCTCAGGTAATTGCGCAGAAAATTGAACATGGAATAAAATCTACATTATTAAAACAAAGTAATTTATTTGAGTCATTGAATTTTAGGTATTTCGGACCAATTGATGGTCATGATGTAAATTATATGGCTAAAGTATTAAGTGACTTAAAAGATATTCCAGGACCGAAAATATTGCATTGTATTACTGAAAAGGGGAAAGGATATCAACCTGCAGAAGATGGAAACGCAACTCAATGGCATGCTCCAGGAATCTTTAATAAAGATACTGGGGAGATAATTAAGATTACACCTAAGAGTCCTCAGCCCCCAAAATATCAAGATGTTTTTGGTCATACAATTGTTGAATTAGCAGAAAAAAACAAAGATATAGTTGGAGTTACTCCAGCAATGCCTTCGGGTTGTTCTTTAAATATTATGATGAAAGCCATGCCAGACAGAGCTTTTGATGTAGGTATTGCAGAACAACATGCAGTAACTTTTTCTGCGGGAATGGCAACTCAAGGGTTAATTCCTTTTTGTAACATATACTCTACGTTTATGCAAAGAGCTTATGATCAGGTGATACATGATGTAGCACTACAAAATTTGCAAGTAGTATTTTGTTTAGATAGAGGAGGCTTAGTTGGTGCCGATGGTTCAACCCATCATGGAGCATATGATTTAGCCTATTTTAGATGTATTCCTAATATGATTGTTTCTGCTCCAATGAATGAGGAGGATTTACGAAATTTAATGTATACTGCCCAAGCAGACAATCATGGGCCTTTTTCTATTCGTTATCCAAGAGGAACTGGCACCACTCCAGATTGGAAAACTCCTTTTAAAAAGATTAAGATTGGAACAGGAAGAAGAGTTAAGAATGGAGAAGACGTTGCTATTTTAACTATAGGGGATATTGGGAATAAGGCTATAGCAGCTTGTTCAGAATTAGAAAAAGAAGGAATTCATATTGCACATTATGACATGCGATTTGTAAAACCTATAGATGAAATATTATTGCACGAAGTTTTTGGGAAATTTAACAAAGTCATTACTTTAGAAAACGGTTGTATCCAAGGCGGAATGGGAAGTGCAGTTTTAGAGTTTATGGCAGATAACAATTATCATGCTGAGGTAAAACGTCTGGGGATCCCTGATAAATTTATTGATCACGGATCTCAAGAGGAACTTTATGACGAGTGTAATTTTGATAAAAAAGCAATTGTTGCAAACGTAAAACTGTTGTTAGAAAAACAAGAGAATAAGGCTTTAGCTTAAATATTTAATGAAGCTAAACTTAAACATAGAGAAAGCGGGAAATTGGCTGCCGAAGAAAAGTCCAATAGTCATTTCTGGGCCTTGCAGTGTGGAGTCTGAAGAACAGGTTTTACAGACGGCTTCAGAAATATCTAAATCACAAAATGTATCAATATTAAGAGGGGGGATATGGAAACCTCGTACTCGGCCTAATTCCTTTGAAGGTGTTGGAGAGAAAGGACTGGCTTGGTTGAAACAAGCTGGAAACTCGATTGGTTTACCAGTTGCAACAGAAGTGGCAAATGCAGAACATGTTGAGGCTTGCTTAAAAAACGATATAGATATTTTGTGGATTGGAGCAAGAACAACAGTTAATCCGTTTTCAGTTCAAGAAATTGCCGATGCATTAAAAGGCGTTGATATTCCTGTTTTTGTAAAGAATCCGATCTCTCCAGATATTAATTTGTGGGTTGGAGCATTAGAGCGTTTAAATGCTGTTGGAATTAATAAACTAGCAGCAATACACAGAGGCTTTGCTTCTTTTGATAAATCATCATACCGTAATGCTCCGATGTGGGAAATTCCTATAGAGTTAAAATTGATGTGTCCTGAAATACCAATTTTTTGTGATCCAAGCCATATTGCTGGAGATAAAGAATTGATTCCATATGTTGCTCAAAAGGCAATGGATTTAGATATGGAAGGGCTAATGATAGAAAGTCATATTAACCCTTTGGTAGCTAAAAGTGATGCAAGGCAACAAGTAACACCATTTGAGTTAACTTCACTTTTGAGTGAATTAACCATTCGTGAAAAACATTCTGAAAGTGAAGAGTTTATAAATAAGTTAGAGCAACTACGTTCTGTTATTGATGATTTGGATGAAGAGCTCATTAATAAGTTTTCTTCAAGAATGGCTATCATTCAGAAAATAGGAGAGTATAAACAAGAAAATAACGTTACTATTCTTCAATTGGAAAGGTGGGCACAAATATTGAAAAATAGATCTTTTTTAGCCGATAAAGTTGGTCTGAGTGATCAGTTTATTAAAAAAATGTTGGAACTTGTTCATCAAGAGTCTATTCGAGTTCAAACGCAAGTGATGAATAAATAAAATAATTGTCAATTAGAATGATTTTACACCATAAAATTATATTGAGAATAAAATGGTTTCGCTAAAAAGTTCTTTTTATTTTCGCTTAATCTGAACTCAAAAAATCCTGCAAAATTTCACCCAAACTGACACTTTTAAGTTTACCAATAAAGTATATTTGAACAACTATGGAGAAAAGGTGGCAAATAAAAGAACAAGCAAATACCGAAGACATTAAAAAACTATCTGGAGAGCTAAACGGTTTAGATAAAACACTTACCAATATATTACTTCAGCGAAATATTGACACATTTATAAAGGCCAAAGCTTTTTTTAGACCAAGTTTAGATGAAATTCATGATCCCTTTTTAATGAAGGATATGGATAGAGCTGTAGAGCGACTTCAAAAAGCCATCGCGAACAAAGAAAGTATTTTAGTTTATGGAGATTATGATGTTGATGGAACAACTTCTGTAGCATTAGTATATTCTTATTTAAAGAATTTTTACCCAGCCATAGGTGGGGAGAATAACTATGGTTTAGAATACTATATTCCAGATAGATATGCGGAAGGATATGGAATCTCTTACCAAGGGATTGATTATGCTGCTAACAATGATTTTAAATTAATTATTGCTTTAGATTGCGGGATAAAGGCAATTGAAAAAATTGATTATGCTTCAGAAAAAGGAATAGATTTTATTATTTGTGATCATCATAGACCGGGAAGTGAAATTCCAAAAGCAGTTGCTGTTTTAGATCAGAAAAGAGAAGATTGTAACTACCCTTATAAAGAATTATCAGGATGTGGTGTTGGTTTTAAGTTGATGCAGGCTTGGACTCAAAAAGAAGGTAAGGACGAATCTAAATTGATGGAATATTTAGATTTATTAGCTGTAAGTACTTGTGCTGATATTGTTCCTATAACAGAAGAAAATAGAGTTTTCGTTTATTATGGAATGAAAGCAATTAATGAAAATCCTCGTTTGGGAATTAAAACCATGTTGGAGTTAGCTAAGAAAGAAAATGAGTTAACAACTACTGATATTGTTTTTACTATTGCACCTAGAATTAATGCAGCAGGAAGAATTGAAACTGGAAAAAAAGCTGTTGAGATGCTCGTAGAGGAGACTTCTGAAAAAGCATTAGAGTTTGGAAATCATATTAACGATTTAAATACTGATCGTAAAGAACTTGATAAAGCTATAACGTTGGAAGCTTTAAAAATGATAGATGATGACAAGGCACTTCAACTAAAGAAATCTGCAGTATTATTTAAAAAGGATTGGCATAAAGGAGTAATAGGAATTGTAGCCTCTAGAGTTATAGAAACATATTATCGTCCAACAATTATTTTAACAGAATCTAATGGAATGGCAACTGGTTCTGCACGATCTGTATCTGGTTTTGATGTGTATGATGCAATTGATGCTTGTAGTTATTTGCTGGATCAATTTGGGGGGCATATGTATGCTGCAGGAATGAGTATGAAAATAGAAAATGTTGCTGCTTTTACACAGAAGTTTGAAGAGGTGGTGAGTGCCCAAATTACTGAAGAACAATTGACTCCAAAAATTGGGATTGATTCCAAATTGTGTTTGTCTCAGATTAACTCTAAGTTTAATGGCATATTAAAACAGTTTGATCCATCTGGGCCAAATAATATGCGACCAGTATTTATGAGTGAAAATGTTTTTATAACAAGTAATTCACGCAAGATTGGTGGTGACAAAACCCATTTGCGTTTGGAGGTTTTTCAAGAAGAGTATCCTGATTTAAAATTCAATTGTATTGGATTTGGGTTAGGTTCAATTTTAGATGAGTTGGATGAAGGAATGCCTTTTAGTATTGTTTATAATATTGAAGAAAACCATTGGAGAGGAACAACAACATTACAGTTGAATTTAAAGGATATTAAGCTGTGAA
Organism: uncultured Flavobacteriales bacterium; assembly: GCA_913048175.1. Lineage (GTDB taxonomy): Bacteria > Bacteroidota > Bacteroidia > Flavobacteriales_E > Vicingaceae. The sequence continues at coordinate 21,041 of CAJWVX010000033.1, forward strand.
TGTTAGCTATACTTAGTCCTCGTTTTTAAGTTTTACCAATGTATTCTTTAATCTTCCTTCGTCTATAGGTTTTAAAAGGATGTCAATAGGGTTTGTTTTTCTAGCACGATCTGTTGTTGTTGTGTCTGAATTTCCAGTCATAAATAGGATGGGAATATCATAATTCTGATTAATTAATTCGGCAGTTTCTATGCCATCTTTATCTCCAGAAATGCCAATATCCATTAAAATTAAATCAGGTTTTGTTTTGGTTAATAACTCAAGAGCTTGTTTGCAACTCCTGCCTTCACCTACAATTTCAAAGCCAGCATTTTTAAGTGCTTTACTTATAAAAAGTTGGATGATCATGTCATCTTCAATTATTAATATTTTTTCGAGTTTCATAAATATTAAGAGATTTGTTGTATTTCTTCAAAAAATAAAATGTAGTTTGTTCCTCTTTTCTCATTATCCTTTTCTATTTTTCCATTAAGCTGTAATGATAGCTTATGAATTAATAGTAGGCCTAACGAATTAGAGCTTCTAAAATTAATTCCCTTTGAAAAACCATTTCCATTATCTCCAATTTCCATTTTAAAATGATTGTGTTTTGTCTTTCTAATATTTAAATGGATTTCTCCAGGATTATCCTCTCTTATTCCGTACTTCAAGGCGTTAGTAATGACTTCATTAATTAGTAATCCTAGAGGAATTGCTGTATCGATGTTGATACTAATTTCAGGAATGTTAAGTTTCAATTTAACGCTATTGTCTGACCCTTTCATCGAAATTATTAGACTTGACACTAAGTTTTCTGCATAAATTCCATAATTAATTTTAGATATATCTTGAGATTTGTAAAGCATTTCGTGAATGAGAGCCATTGAGTTTATCCGGTATTGGCTGTATCTGAAAAGTGCCTTTGTTTCATCCTCTTCTATAAAACTGCTTTGTAAACTTAAAAGACTTGTAATAACCTGAAGGTTGTTCTTTACTCTATGATGAATTTCTTTTAAAAGGATTTCTTTTTCTTCTAACAATGTTTTTAGTTGAGCGTTGGTTTCAGTTACCTCATTATTTATGTTTTCTATTTCATTTAAATAACTACTACTTAGCTTTTGTGCTCTTATTCCTACAATGTAAGAGATAGCTCCAAGAACAATGGGAGCTAAGTCAATTACCCATAACAAGGGGAAGTCTTTATGGATGTTTTTGAATGAGAATGAATAATCTTTAGGAACAAGATAAAATACACAGAATAGGACAGAAAATATTGGGAAAAGGAAGCCCAAAAGTATTCCATTTCTTACAAATGGGCCAGTTGTTTTCTTTTTTTTCATTTATTTAATGTTCAAGGTCGCTTTCTTATATCAATAAATATACGAAGATTAAATTAAAAATGGTTTTGAGAACGGAGAACTAATTTAAAATAGTGTTAGTCTCTATGACTGGCTCGTTTGTGGTTTTTTTTAGTAGAAATATTTTATTTTTAATAGTCTAAACAAGTTTTTTAATTGTCACGAATTTTTTCTGGAGATCTTGCAAGTATGAGATGATTTTTTTGTAGCCGCGATTATTAATAATTTTTCTTAATTCTATTTTTAATTTGGTAAGCAGGCTAAAGAAGAGCTAACTTTTTCTTATCCTATACTTAATTGAAGTAAATAATCGCTCAAAAAATGAGTTTAAATATTACATTTAATTAGTTAACACCAAGTCCTCTAAAACAGTTTAATAAATAATGGGTTTTGAACTAAAATTATTAACTTTCTATCATAAAAAAGTAAGAATTTGTTTTGTTAACAGTTTAGATGTTTTTATATCAGAATAGAAAAATATAGTATAAATTTTTTTTATATCTTCAATTAATTAAAGACTGATGTGGTATTTCTGCCTAATCTCTAACGAACAAAAAGATTAAATAAAAGTTGAGTATGGAAAGAGATCCACAAACGCTATTAAAGAATGTATTTGGTTACGATGAATTTCGTCCTTTGCAACAAGAAATTATTGACCGCACTTTAGCCGGAAACGATAGTTTTGTACTAATGCCAACTGGTGGAGGGAAATCGGTTTGTTTTCAAATTCCAGCATTGTGTTTTGAGGGAATTACTATTGTTATTTCGCCCCTTATTTCTTTAATGAAAGATCAGGTTCAGGCATTGCAATCTAATGGAATAAAAGCAGATTATTTTAATAGTTCTATCTCTCAACAAGAGGAGGATGAAGTGATTTCTCGAGCTACCAAAGGTGAAATTCAGTTGTTATATTTATCACCAGAGAAATTGATTTCGGTGAGTAATACTTGGTTGAAAAATTTGAATATAAAATTAGTAGCCATTGATGAAGCACATTGTGTGAGCATGTGGGGGCACGATTTTAGACCAGAATATACACAGCTAAAAGTGTTTAGAAATTCATTGCCATCGGTTCCTTTTATTGCTTTGACTGCCACCGCAGATAAATCTGCTAGAACGGATATTGAAGAACAATTGGGGCTGAAAAACTCTAAGTTATTTATTTCTTCTTTTGATAGAAAAAATCTAAGTATTGAGGTAAGAGGACAAGTTCCTAAAAAGAAAAAACTGCAAGAAATTGAGCGGTTTGTGGAGCGAAAAAAAAATGAAAGTGGAATTATTTATTGCTTAAGCAGAAATAATACGGAGGAAGTAGCCGACTATTTGAAAGAGGGTGGCCATTCTGTAGCGTTTTACCATGCAGGAATGAGTTCTGAGGAAAGAGAACGAGTACAAACAGAATTTATTCATGACAATACCAAAATAATTGTGGCTACGATAGCTTTTGGAATGGGAATTGATAAATCAAATGTGCGCTGGGTAATTCATTATAATTTGCCAAAAAACTTAGAGGGATATTATCAAGAAATTGGAAGAGCTGGGCGAGATGGATTACCTTCTGAAACAAGGTTGTATTATAATATGAGGGATTTTGTATTGTACAGTCAGTTTGCAGATAATGGTGCAAATTCAACTATGCAAAAGGATAAATTGAGCCGAATGTTACAATTTGCTGAGGCAAAATCGTGTAGGAGAAAAATACTACTTTCTTATTTTGGAGAACATTTAACCAAAGATTGCGGAAATTGTGATGTTTGTGACAATCCACCCAAGGACTTTGACGGCACTTTGCTGGCTCAGAAAGCGCTTTCAGGAATTGTTAGAATGAAAGAGAAAGAAGGGATTACTATGCTAATTAACGTATTGAGAGGTTCTAATAACGCTGAGGTAAATGCGGAAGGTTATTACCAACTCAAAACTTATGGCGTAGGTAAAGATGTAGGGTTTTTTGATTGGCGAGATTATATCATACAATTGGCAAATCAAGGTTTGATTGAGATTATGTATAGCCAAAGTTCTGCATTAAAGATCTCACCAATTGGATGGAAAGTACTTAAGGGTGAACAGGCTATAAAGTTGACTTTACCAATAATTAATGAAGACAAAAATAGGCGGAAGTCTAAGGCTATGAAAATGGCAGATGAGGGAGAAGTGAATACGGATTTATTTGCTAAATTAAAAAAGTTGAGGTATTCTATTTCTCGAGAAGAAGCTGTGCCAGCTTACATTATTTTTAATGATAAATCATTGAAAGCAATGGCAGGTGATTTGCCTGTTACCGAAAATCAGTTCTTGTCAATTTCTGGGGTAGGAATGAACAAAATGGAAAAGTACGGAGAGGAATTTATGGCGGTGATTAGGAAATTTAAATCTGTGACTAAACCAAAAAAGGTTCAAACAACCTTGGAGACTTTTGTGATGTACAAAGAAGGACTCAATCCCGAAGAGATTGCAGTAAAAAGGGGTTTACAAATCACTACAATTTATTCACATTTATCACAATTATATATGGAAGGGAAAGAAGTGGTATTAGATACTCTTGTAGAAAAAGTTGTGGTGGATAAAGTAAGGGTTGCTTTTAATGAATTGGATAGAGAAATAGCGCTGAAACCTATTTTTGAAAAATTGAATGAAGCAGTTTCTTATGGCAAAATAAGACTGAGTTTGACCTTAATTCTTAAAAATGAATAATGCATTAACTAATGGTTTTGTGTAAATATTCATGTTCCGTTGTTTTAATAAAGTTGACAGTTTTTTTAGCTTAATCCTCTATCATTGGATCGAACTAATTATTCTACTAAAAAATTAATACCCAATGGTCTTGCTTAAGATTGGTTACTTTTTTTGCCTTAACACAAAATTTTGACCTAAATAAACTCTACGAACTTGCTCATCTTCAGCTAATTCTTCTGCGGTACCTGCTTTTAAAATATTTCCTTCAAACAAAAGGTATGCTCTGTCGGTAATACTTAATGTTTCTTGCACATTATGATCGGTAATTAAAATTCCAATATTTTTTTCCTTGAGCTTGTGTACAATAGCTTGAATGTCCTCTACTGCAATCGGATCAACTCCAGCAAAAGGTTCGTCTAATAATATGAAATTAGGACTAGAAGCAAGTGCTCTAGCAATTTCTGTCCTTCTTTTTTCTCCTCCAGACAGATTGTGCCCTAAATTTTTTCGAACATGGCCTAAGCTAAATTCTTCAATTAATTCTTCAAGCCTAAGCCTTTGTTCTTCTTTCGAAAGGGG
>CAJWVX010000034.1 GCA_913048175.1 uncultured Flavobacteriales bacterium
AAAGTGAAAACCGCATTTTTCAAATAAACGAATACTCGATTTATTATCTTTATAAATATTGCAAAAAATAGTAACAACGTTTAGTTCATTTCTACAATAATCAGAAATAACATTCAAGACTTCAGAAGCATATCCTTTTTGTCTGTGTGAATTGTCTGCAATTAAAACACCTACTCCAACAGTTTTATTCTGAATATCAAATTCAAATAAATCAACTGTTCCTATTGGTTTATCGTTTTCAGTCAAACAAATAACATAACGAATTTGCTCATTCTTAATTAAATCCTGTTCATCATTTACAAACCCAGTAATCTCTTCGATAGTAAATGGCACAGATGTTCCACTAACCGACCAATTTTCAATGTTGTTTTCCCATTTTAATATAAAATCAACATCAGTTGATTCCAATTTTCTTAAAAAGATATTTTGAGATTTTAACACGAAATTTTTTCTTTTCTATTTAAAGCTGCTACGCAATTGGCTACATCTTGCTTTGTGTATTTGTTCATTTCAAAAATGTTAGCCTCTATTTTTTTAGAGAGATTTATTTCAGAAACACCTTTCACCATTTTATTATCATATAAAACAGGAAGCAATTCAAACACAAAATTAGTATTGCTCACATCTAAATCATAAGCATCATTGATAAATTCTTTAACCGGAATTAAACAACTTTTATCTAAACTAACCTTTTGATGAACCTTTACCTTTTGAGTAATTAACTCATTTAAATCCTTATTATTTTTAGGGCTTGTTAATTCTACAAATAAAACTTCTGTTTTACGTTTTAATGCTGTTTTATAAAAATCTTTAAAAGGCAAATCAATATTCGGTCCAATAGATGTTATATCATACAGTAAACCATTAACAATAACTCCAATATGTGGAGGCATTTTAGAGGCTCTATAAATAAAGATAAAAACTCCTTTCTGAAGTTTCTCTTCCTCTAGAGTCCCTGTTATATTTATTGGATAGTTATTCATTTTTATATCTAGTTCCTCAGTAGAGCTAAGGATAACATTATAATTCTATTATTCCTTTGTAGACCTGAGTTGCTGGCCCAATTAACCAAATGTCTTTAAACTCATTTCCGTTTCGCTTAAAACCAACTTTTAGGTTACCTCCAACAGCATTTATATATATTACACCTTCTTGTAATCCTTTTGTATCAGCCAAACTTAATGCAGCCGCAGTAACTCCTGTTCCGCATGAAAGCGTTTCATCCTCTACCCCTCTTTCATAGGTTCTAATATCCAATTCAATATCATTGAATTTTACAAAGTTTACATTAGTTCCTTCAGCTTTAAATCGTTCATTATAACGAACTGCTGCACCGTCAACTTTAACATCTATCGCTTTAACATCATCAACATTTAAAATATAATGTGGAGACCCCGTATTAATATAATAATAACCATCACCTTTCTCTATACTTTTTACATCATGCATTTTTAAAGAAACTTCTCCAGTTTTCCCTATCCATGCTTCATACTCTCCATCGGTAGATAAAAACATAGCTTGTTTTTCTATAATCCCTAAATACTTAGCAAAAGCAACAGCACACCTACTTCCATTTCCGCAAAAACTTTGCGTTCCATCAGCATTAAAATAGATCATATTAAAATCTAAATCATCCAAATTCTCAATTAAAATTAGACCATCAGCTCCAATTCCAAATCGTCTATCACAAATTTGCTGTATATGTTTTAAGTTGTTTTTATCAAATATATTATTGCGATTATCAATCATCACAAAATCATTTCCTGTTCCTTGATATTTATAGAATTCTATTTGCATAATGCAAATCTACTGCTTTAAGTCTGAAGATAGAAGCTTGAAGAAAAAAATCAATTTACACTTAGGACCTTAGACTTCCGACTCAATTATTCCCCCTTAAATTTTCTATTTGATTTCTTTTCTGAATGCTTCTTCTTACTATCCAATCGTTTTCGTACAGATGATCTACTTGGCTTTGTTGGCCTTCTCTTTTTTACTGGAGTTAAAGCAGTTTTTATAAGGTTAATAAAGCGTTCAAACACTATTTCTTTATTAGCAGATTGACTTCTTGTTTCATCACATTTTAAGGCTAAAACACCATCCAAAGAAATTCTATTCGATAACTTCTCTGAAATTATTAACTTCCTTCTTTCAGTTAAAATAGAAGAATCATTTACATTAAAAAGTAACTCTACTTTTGTAGAAACCTTGTTAACATGTTGTCCTCCAGCACCACCACTTCTACTAGTTCTGTAAGTAACTTCTTTGTTTAAATCTTCGTAATTCATTTTTGCACCTTCATAAATACTTTATAAAGGTCAATATAAATATACGTTTCTACGTTTTAATTATGATAATTTTACCGAACCTAATTCATTAGCGCTAATTGTATAAACAGATAACATATCTATTCTTACTTCTTGTTTTGACAAAATTTTCATTTTCTCAGGAAAATAGTGGAATTGTACATAGTAATTATGCGCCTACAAATTCTGTCTTAATCAATCCATCTTCAATCGGTGACTCAAAAGTCTACTGGGAGATCAACCTTATTGGTGCTTCTGCTTTTATTGACAATAACTATGTTTATTCACCAAATTTCTCAATACTTAGTGCCCTTAGAAGCTCTGAACCTCTTGATGAACCTATAGATAATTTTAAACCTGGAAATAAATCTGCCTATGTGGATGTTGCACTTCATGGTCCTTCATTTTACTTAAACCTTGGCAAACATGCAATAGGGTTAACTACTCAACTAAGAACGGTTGTTGATGGCAGGAATATAGACGCCAACCTCTCTAAGTTTATGTATGAAGGTTTTAAATACTTCCCTCAAAGAGGAATTGAATACAGTACCGCTAACACAAAAATTAATACAATGACTTGGGGAGAGTTAGGAATTAACTACGCCTATACTTTTAAGCAAAAAAGCAATAACATGTATATTGGTGGTATTTCTATAAAGAGATTATATGGCTTTTCGCACCTTGGTATTAATATTAAAGATGCAACATACACTGTTCCAGATACAACCAATGTTCAATTTAGTAATATAGATGCTAAATACGGCTTTTCAAGTCCTTCCTTTAATGCTGGTCGTGGTTGGGGTATAGATATAGGCTTTACTTACAAAAAAACCTTAGAAGAAGTAGATGCGTATATTCCCTACTCTAAAAAAAGTGGATGTAAAAAACCTGATTACTTATATAAATTGGGGATATCTCTTTTAGATTTAGGCTATATTTCTTTTAATGGTGATAGTTACTATGGTGAAATTAAAGAGTCAGGTACATGGGGGAATTATAGTAACAGTAACCTAGATGATAATTATAATCTTTATGATGCTAAAATTCTTGAATCTTTTAATAGTAGTACTAATGTGAAAAATTCGTACTCAGCCTATTTACCAACCGCTTTATCTATTCAATATGATTACAATTTTCAGAATGGCTTTTATCTGAATGGAACTGTAGTGCAAAACCTATCTTTTTTCAATCAACTTGGTGTAAATCGTCAAAACTTATTGGCTGTAACACCTAGGTTTGAATTACCTAGATTTGAAGTTGCACTACCTCTTTCATTAAGAAGATATACTTCTCCATCTTTTGGTTTAGCGTTTCGTTTTTGGAACAATTTAATTATCGGTTCAGATCGTTTAGGTTCCCTTTTATTTAAAGGCGATACTTACGGAACGGATATTTACTTTAATATTAAAATAGCCAAGCTTTACACCAATAAATGTAGAGTAAAAAAATCTAACCGAAAGTTTAAAAATTACAGAACCAACTCTTGTCACTTTACTCCCAATAGAAAGTGGAAAAAGAAAAAACGATAAAAAACCGTTTATCGAACGATAAAGACCATTGGTGTAACTTTTCAATTTAATTGACGTCTTACCTCTATATTTGAACAATATTAAATTCTTATAGAAATATGGCAACACTAAAAATTAGCAACCTTTCAAAAACTTACGCTAATGGCGTAAAAGCATTAGATGATATTAGCATTGAACTTTCTAATGGAATGTTTGGTTTACTTGGACCAAATGGCGCAGGAAAATCATCTTTAATGAGAACTTTGGCTACACTACAAGAAGCTGATTCTGGAACTGCTTTTTTAGATGAAATTGATATTTTTAAAAACCCAACTGAGCTAAGAAAAGTACTGGGTTACTTACCACAAGAATTTGGTGTTTATCCTCAAATCACTGCTTATCAACTATTAGATCACGTTGCTATTTTAAAAGGGATTAGTAATAAAAAGGAAAGAAAAGCCCTTGTTGAGCATCTTTTGCAAAAAGTGAACTTATTTGCCAAAAGACATCAAAAGGTGAAAGGTTTTTCTGGCGGAATGAAACAAAGAGTTGGCATTGCTCAGGCCTTGATAGGAAATCCAAAATTAATTATTGTTGATGAACCAACCGCTGGTTTAGATCCTGGTGAAAGAAATCGATTCCATAATTTATTGGCTGATGTTGCCGAAGATGTCATCATTATACTTTCAACGCACATTGTAGATGATGTTACCGAGCTATGTTCCAATATGGCCATTATGAACATCGGAAAAATGGTCTATCAAGGAACACCACAAAACGTTATTAGCGAATTGAATGGAAAAGTTTGGCAAAAAATTATTGAACGCAATGAAATTGGTCAGTACAAAAAAGAACACACTGTAATCTCTGATAAAATGGTTGCTGGAAAACCATTGATTCATGTATTGAGCGATAGCAACCCTGGCAGTGGTTTTGAAAGTATTGCCCCTGGCTTGGAAGATGTTTTCTTCTCTAAAATTAGTACTCCAGCAGAAGTTATCGCTTAAGCAATTAAAAACTCTAGCTCACCTAAACCCTTTACAACAATGTTTAAAGAATTTTTCATCAAAGAAGTTGGTTCCGCATTAATGCGACCAATGATATATATATTTATGTTTTTAATGGCCTTAGCAAGTGCTCTAATGGTCATTTTTGGAGAATCAATTGGCGGATCAAGCAATGTTTACCTCAATGCTCCCTTCACTATCACTAGACTTGTTGCAACCCTATCGCTAATCGCTCTTTTAGTTTCTACCGCTTTTTTTAATACTGCTGCCTTAAGAGATTATAAATACAATTTTAGTGAAATATTATTTAGTACACCTATCCATAAAATGGGCTACTTTTTTGGACGATTTACTGCAGCATTAGTTTTATCAACCATACCGCTTTGTGGCATTTATATCGGTTATTTTATTGGTGCTGAACTTGGGCCATTAACAGGTGAAATTACTGCAGATAGAATTGGTCCGTTTTACGCGGAAACCGTCATCAATAGCTACTTACTTTTTATATTACCCAATATGTTTTTTGCCGGAGCAATTATCTTTGCAATGGCAACAAAGTGGAAAAATACCATCATTTCTTTTTTAGGAACTTTAGCCATCATTGTCACTTACTCTATTTCAGGAACATTTTTATCCGATATAGATAACGAAACCATAGCTGGGCTTTCTGATATGTTTGGTATTAGAGCTTTTAGTACAGATACCAAGTATTTTACCCCGAATGATAAAAATACGATTGGTGCCACATTTAGTGGTATTCTTCTTATGAATAGATTGGTTTGGATAACAATTGGTTTTGCCATTTTATTCCTTTCTTACTTTTCATTCAGCTTTATAGCCAAAAACAAAAAGGTAAAAAAGCAAAAACCTGAAGATGAAAGTAATGTTGTAGCTGCCATCTCATCAGTAATTAAAGCAACCCCGCTATTTAATTCAGCAACTTCATTTGCTCAATTTTCAAGCTTTTATAAACTCAACTTCTATAGCATAGTAAAAAGCACTTTATTTAAAATACTATTTGTGGTCTGTGCGATCCTCCTAATCTCTAATCTTTGGGGAGGTTTTGATTATATGGGACTTCAGTCTTACCCCGTTACCTATAAAATGATGGGTACAGTAAATGGTATTTCAGCCTTTTTTGTATTGATTATTTTAGTGTTTTTTAGTGGAGAATTGGTTTGGAGAGATAGAGATAGTAACATACATGAAGTAATTGATGCTACACCACATAATTCAACCATTTCATTATTAGCCAAAACACTTTCATTAATTTGTGTTGGAACAATTTTAAACCTCTTTTTTATTGGTGGTGCTATTCTATACCAATTATTTAACGGATATACTAAAATAGAACTAGGTCTATATATTCAAGATTTCTTATATACTGCTTTTCCTATGTATATTATATGGTCGTGTATTTTTGTCTTTGTTCAAATCATCATTAACAATAAGTATTTAGGTTATTTTGTATCCATTCTACTATTGTTTTTACTTGACTTATTATTCTTAATTCTTGAAGTTGAAACCAGTATGTTAAGCATTGGTGGTGGTCCTTCTTACAAGTATTCAGATATGAATGGATTTGGATCTGCTTTAACAGGCTCTAACTGGTTTAATCTCTACTGGATTTTATTCGGATTATTACTACTTTCCTTATCAGGATTAATTTGGGTAAGAGGAGTAACTTTTGGTTTTAAAAACAAAATGAAATCTGCTAAAAAGCACTTAACACCTACTTACACATTCGTACTATCTATTGTTACCTTTCTATTTGTTGCAACAGCAAGTTTTGTGTTTTACAATACTCAAATCTTAAACACTTACAAAACAAGTGATGAAACTGAGAAAGGACAAATAAAATATGAAAAAGATTATAAAAAATATGAAAGTATTGCTCAGCCAAAAATTACTGACGTAAAATATGCTATTGATATTTATCCCAGTATACAGAAACTTTTAGCCAAATCTGCTATGATTATACAAAATCAAACAGATCAAACCATAGACTCTTTACATTATACAATTGATAGTGAATGGAATATGAAAATCTATTTAAAGGATGCTGAATTGGTTTTTGAGGACAAAGATTTGGGTTACTTAATATATAAGTTAAACAAACCTTTAGCTCCAAATGAAAGAAGAGCGTTAATCGTTGAATCATCTTATTCCTCTGTTGGTTTTGAAAATGGTAGAGGAAACACAAGTGTTGCTCAAAATGGTACATTCATTAATAATCTCTCCATTCTTCCTTCTTTCGGTTATAATTCTCAATACGAATTAAGCGATAAAAATGATCGTAAAAAGAATGATCTACCAGCAAAATTAAGAATGCCTGAGTTACAAAACACATGTAATAAAGGATGTAACGTTAACTATTTATCTAACGGAATGTCTGATTGGGTAAATGTAGAAACGATTATTTCTACATCATCAGATCAATTGGCAATTGCTCCTGGTTCGTTATTAAAAGAATGGAAAGAAGATGACAGAAATTACTACAACTATAAAGTAGATCATAAATCTCAAAATTTCTTCAACTTTATGTCTGCTCGTTATGAGGTTGATCGTAAAAAATGGAACGGAATTGATATTGAAGTTTATTATGATAAAGCACATTCTTACAACATTGATAAAATGTCAGCTGCTATTGAAAAATCCTTGAAATATTATACTGAGAATTTCGGACCATACTTTCATAAACAAGCACGTATTGTTGAGTTTCCGAGATATGCTACTTTTGCACAAGCTTTCCCTGGAACAATGCCGTATTCAGAATCTTTTGGTTTTATTACAAACCTTGAAGATTCTACAGACAATAATGTTATTGATGCTGTTGTATCTCACGAAATGGCACACCAATGGTGGGCACATCAAGTTGTTGGTGCTAAAATGCAAGGAGCGACTATGTTCTCTGAAAGTTTTGCAGAATACTCTTCTTTAATGGTTATGAAAAAAGAGGTAAACAATGATCCTATGCAAATGCGTAAATTCTTAAAATATGATTACGATCGTTATTTAAAAGGTAGATCTCGAGAAAGTAAAAAAGAAATGCCACTTTACAAGGTTGAAAACCAGCAATACATCCATTACGGAAAGGGAAGTGTTATACTTTATGCTTTACAAGATTATATTGGGGAAAAGAAGGTGAATAATGCAATGAAAAACTTTTTAGCAGAGTTTCGTTATGCGAAACCTCCCTACCCTTCATCTTTAGACTTTTTAAGACATTTAGAGGCTGAAGTTCCAGATTCATTAAACTATTTGATTAATGATTGGTTTAAAGAGATTACACTTTATGATTACCGATTAATGGAAGCAAATTATACAGAAATGCCAAATGGTAAGTATGAAATTTCTATGGATATTGAAGCTTACAAGTTAAAAGCTGATACAATTGGTAAAGAAACCAATGTGGCTATTAATGATTGGGCTGACATAGGTGTTTTTGCTGATGCTGATGAAAAAGAATTAATGTTCTATAAGCGTGTACAATTCAATGAAGAAAAAATGAATTTCACCTTTGAAGTAGACAGTATTCCAGCAAAAGCAACAATTGATCCTAGAAGGATTTTAATTGAAAGAAACATTAAAGACAATGTTAAATCAATTTCTGAAAAAGAATAAATATGAGAAATGTATCTACCATTATTTTAATTTTCATTCTCCATCTTCATGGAATATGTCAAAATCAAAAAACATTGACAGGGAAAATTATTGATTCAGAAACCAAGGAAGGATTACCATATGCTACTATAGGTTTTCCGAACAACTATATCGGAACAGTTACAAATGAAAGTGGCGACTTTAAATTCATCTTCTCTGACACCATTAAAAATGATAGTTTAGTAATCAATTACCTTGGTTATAAATCTAAGACCTACGATTCTAAACAAGTAGAAACGGTCATGAATATTGAACTTACAGCATCTTCTGTTTCTTTAACAGAATTTATTGTTCTTCCCCAACCTCCAGAATTCTACATCCAATTAGCAGTCAAAGCCATTCCAAATAATTATGCTAGTCAAGCATATAATTATACTTCATATTACAAAGAATCTTTTGCAGAAAATGGGAATTACATTAAATTAGATGAATGTGTATTTGAATCATACAGTAAAGACACTATTAACATGCAACAACTCGTTTTACATAAAGAAACTACAGATCCTTACGAGTTAAATTTTATGAAACAAAAAAGAAAAAAAAGAAAAAGAAAAGCTTTAAAAAAAGGAAAAACTAGTGACAATATCAAACCTTCATTTGATTTTGGAGAATTTTTTGGTGGACCAAAAACTATTTTAAAATTAGGAAATATTAATAACCTCGAACCTTTCATAGACAGTATCTCCTTTAAAAAATTTGATTACAATTTTGAACCCTCAACCACCTATAATGGAAATGAGGTAATGGTAATAAATTTTTCATCAAAAAGTAGAATCGATAAAAGTAAATATGTGGGGCAGCTATTTATAGATAAAACAACCAATGCCTTTGTCGCAATTGACTACACTGAAAACACTCGAATCCCAACGGCCTTAAAACCAATTCTTTTTTTAGTTGGCATTTCTATTTCAAATCCTATCTTCAACATTAGAAAGGTATATCAAGAGCAATCAAACGACCGATGGTATCCAAAATCTTTTCAGCTTTCTATTCAATTCGGTGTAACAAAAAAGTATATGTTCAATAAAAATGAACATTCAAAATTTAATATTAAACAACACTTTAATATCAATAAAATAAATATTGCTAATGTTAAATCTATAGAAAAAGTAAAACAGTTTGATGCCTCAAAAAAAGATTATAAATCTCAGATTCATAACGCCAATAACATCAATTGGAAGAATATCAATACACTTGATTAATTAATTTCTTTTTTAACTGCTCATCCAAAATAATGATTAAACAAGTAGAATTCTGTTTACCAGCATCCCCGCGAGGATTTCACATTATAACTTCTGAAGTTTTAAAGCATCTTAAGACGTTACCAGAATTAGGAGTACTTCATTTATTTATCAAACATACTTCTGCTGGTTTAACCATAAACGAAAATGCTGACCCTACTGTTTTACATGATTTTGAAAGTAGTTTTAATCATCTTGTAAAAGAAAACGAACCCTTTTATAAACACACCTATGAGGGAAGTGATGATATGCCAGCCCATATAAAATCGAGTTTAGTTGGAAGTTCTGTTTCAATTCCTATCACTAACTATAGATTAAATTTAGGTACTTGGCAAGGAATTTACCTTTGTGAGTTTAGAGTTTATGGCGATTCTCGAGAATTAATAGCGACAATAACCTCATAAATTCAAAGATCAATTCAAATGAAAAAACAATTATTTCAAATCTATATTTATAGTAATAGTTTGCTGTTGTATTAATAAAACATTACTTTTTGGTCAGAACCATAGAACAATTATAGGAAATATTGTACATGCAGGCTCTGAAAATAGTTACCGTTTGCTTCAATTGGTTTCAAAAACCATTTAAAAGGTACAACAATTAATGAAAATGTTGAATTCAGCTTTACTTTTCCAAATAAATTACGAAATATAGCCTTATCATTAATTATTTATGATACCAACATAACACGATTCAATTGTGCTATTTCAGTGCTCATCTTAACATAAAAATTACTAAAGAAGTTGTTTCTATAGATGAGTTTATAGTACTTCCTCACCCATCAGAATACCATATTAAAAAAGACAATATAAACACAATAAAAATTACCCGATTGATCCTTATGAATCAACATATTACTACCGTAAAAAAATAGTTGAAAATGGACTAAACAATATGAATAACGAATGTGTATTAAATATTTCGCTAAAGAAACTATTAGTGAGCATCAGTTGGTTTTATTTCAAAAAACATAGAATGAGCTTAGCTTTATGAAAAATCAGAGAGATAAAGAAAGAAAAGAGTAAGACATTGAAGAAGAGAAAGACAAAGATTTTAAATTAAAAATTTTTTTAGTTGATCACAACAGATATTAAATGCAGCAAACATTAACAACCTATCTCAATTTATGTATAGTCTTAATTTTTAATACTTTAATTATATGTATGAAAGGAATATAATATATAGTGGAAAAAACATAATGGAAATTAAATTTGAATCAAAAAAGAGAAAAAAAAATAAGCAAGAAGGTGTTGTTTAAATCGATAAAAAATCAAATGCTTTTGTTGCATTAAATTTTCATGGAGACATTAGATTACCTGCCGTTTAAAAACCGGTTCTATTTATTATTAGTAATAGCCTTAAAAAGCCAAAAGTTGCCATTAAAAACAATACCAAAAGAAAAATAGCTTATGGTAGAGACATGCTTGTAAAGTTGACCCAAAACTCAACATCACAAAAAGGATGTTTAGTAAAAATGAAAATTCAACATTTAACATAAGTCAACTTAAAAACACAATAGATATTTAGCTTGAAAATCCAAAAAAAATAATAAAAAGTAAACAATTTTATTTCAAAAATAAGGATTACGAATCCCAATTTCGTAATGATACCATCATCAAATGGAACAAAATAAATAAAATTAAGTAAGATAATAATTCTAATTATCACAGCTGATAATTAACGAATAAGTACTACTTTTGCCGCAAATTAGAATATAAAAATAAAACAATATACAATGGCTACTAATAGAACATTTACAATGATTAAGCCTGATGCAGTTGAAAGCAACTCTATCGGTGGAATTTTAAAAATGATTAACGATGCTGGATTCAGAATTGTTGCAATGAAATACACGCAACTTTCTAAAGAAACAGCTGGTTCATTTTATGAAGTACATAAAGACAGACCCTTTTATGGTGAGTTAGTTGATTATATGTCTGCTGGACCTATTGTTGCTGCTATCTTAGAAAAAGATAATGCTGTTGAAGATTTTAGAACTTTAATTGGTGCTACTAACCCAGCTGATGCTGCTGAAGGAACAATTAGAAAGATTTATGCTAAAGATATCTCTGCAAATGCAGTACACGGTTCTGATAGTGATGAAAATGCTGATATTGAAGGAAACTTCCATTTTACTGCTGCTGAAAAGCACTAGAAAACTATACTTTATAAATCCCCATTCATCAAATGATGAATGGGGATTTTTTTTACTAAAAAATTTAAGAACATCTATTAATATACTAAATCAGACCTTTTATATTTAATAGATTATTGTCAATTTTATAATGTAACAATTCACTCTTAAATTATAAAATTCAGTTTAGTTTGCACTCAATTAATTAAAAAAAATAAACAACATGATTAAAAAATTACTATTAGTTGCTAGTGCTTTTTGTCTTATAATGACAAATACTTCTGCTCAAACAAACACTCTAAATTATTTTACAGAAAGTAAAACTATTAGAGAAGTAAAAATGACTCAAAAAAGAGATATTTCTATTCAGCAAAAAGTAGAAGTAGCTGGAGATTGGTCTTATTATTATGATAGTAATAATGCGATAATTACTTTTGAACTTAATACTCATCTGGGAACAACTTCTCCTTCTACTGGAGGAAACGGATTTGATACAACAGGTTTATACGTATATACAGTAAAGGAAAAACAACAACTCAAGCTTATTGGCAAAGATGTTTTCAAGCATTTCCTAACACAGATGCTTTAACACTTAATTCTGTTGATTTTATTGCAGGATCATTAAAAGCGGGTGGAGGTGATATCACTGTACATATTTTAGATAAAACATTTAATATATTAACTTCTGAAACTTTTAATTTAGGAACCATTTATAGATTTAAAACTGCAACCTTTTCTACTCCAATCACATATAGTGATACAATGTATATCGCATTTGACATGCCGACATTATCAGATAGTTTTCAACTTGCTCAATCTCATACTATTTGGGCAGATTATGATTTTGGTCCAAATGGTATTTTTAATAGTGCCTTACCATTTGAGGGTTCTGCTTCAATTGTAGCTTATGACGTAAACTACACATCTATCTTAGGTTTAATTAGCGAATCATTTGATTTTTATGTTTATCCAAATTTCACTTATGATGTGCCTGCAAATTTCACTGCTACTACATCTATTTTAGAAAATTCAACTTTTACAAATTGCTTTACAGAAGCGATTACTTTTGAAAATATAGCTAATATATCGCACATAATGAACCCAATCCTTAACAGATTTGAATGGGATCGTTTGGCTAATGGAGGTACATTACCGTATACTGATTATGATTTTGATAATTCCGTTGGTCCTAATTTTGTACAAGCACATTTAACAAGTTATACTTACCCTACTAATGGTACTTATAATGCTAAAGCATTTGCTGTTATAGCTCCTTGGACACAAGTAGTAAGATCTGATTCAAGTGTATTTAATATTAATGTTGTAGATTGTACTGTTTCTGTTAACGAAGTTACAAACAACAATTCTATCACAACATATCCTAACCCAGTTAAAAACATAATTAACTTTAAAATTTCTACTGCAAACTCAACTTTAAAGATTGTTGATTTAACAGGAAAAACTGTTCTTAATCAAAAATTATTGAACAAATTAACTGTTGTAAATGTTGCTGAATTAGCAAATGGGTTTTACGTTTATATTGTAAAATCAAACAATGGAGAAATTTCTAATGGAAACTTTGTAGTGAATAAATAAAATCTAAATATTTTATTTAAGCCCCAACTAATTAGTTGGGGCTTTTTTTATTTTAAATTTCTATAATAATATAATTCATGTTCCACTAATTGTGGATGAAATATTTCTATCAAATCCTTTAAAATGACATGAGGACTAACCACTCCAGATTCCCAGTAATCATTACCAGAGGATTGATTGATACGTTTATCATTATTATATAATTTATGCTTTTTCACAGCATTAAACCCTTTAAATTTACCATCAAAAGCTATAATATCTTTCTCTGATTTATAACTATTCTGATTCAACCAATAATCTGCTTCAAAAGCTTCATCAATTATTACCTCTTTGGCTTTTACCAAACTTGCTTGCTCATCGTTATCTAACCATAAGTATTTTGCTCCTGCATCTTTAAAAAGCTTTGCCTGAAATGATTTAGCACCTGGGATATACCAAGCTCCATTCCATGGCATTCCTGCAAAAACTGTTGGTTTTTCTTTTATTTTATTTGTGATT
This sequence comes from uncultured Flavobacteriales bacterium, assembly GCA_913048175.1. GTDB lineage: Bacteria > Bacteroidota > Bacteroidia > Flavobacteriales_E > Vicingaceae. The sequence continues at coordinate 13,951 of CAJWVX010000034.1, forward strand.
TCTAATAAACTTAAATATTCTTTTTCAATATTATTGAAAATAGAATCTGCTAGTTTTTCCTTGTTATAAAATGCTGCTATAAATTTAATCCATTCAGCCTTTCCTAAAGGTGATGTTTCCATATATTCAGCATTTAGCACAACATCTAACCCTAAAGTTTTTAGCTTATTAATATAATTGTTTGAAGAAGCATCAATACCATATCCCATTACAAAACTTGGCGATTCGTCTACTAACATTTCATAATTAGTATTTTGTTGAACTCCAATTTCTTTGATTTTTTTTAAAGCTATTAATTTTATTATCTTGGAACTAGTAACATAATCACATCCAGAAAGTGCCACAATTGAGTTTTCTAATCCCAATCTTTCTAAAAATGCTATATGAGTTAAGCTCATACAGGCAATAGATTTTATTGGTATTTTAATATATATAGCATCTTCAATCGTACCAGGTTTTTCATTATTATATAATACATACTTAAAAGTTGACTCTTCATCCTTCCAAACATTACTTAATGTAAGTAGTTTATAACCATCAAACTTATCTATAGTAAAACCTTTAGCGTATTTTATTGACGGTTGAACAGTTTCTATAGTTTGAATAGATTCTTTTTTATCAGAATTACAACTAAATAAAAAAAAAATGATTGATAGGTAGATTATCTTCTTCATTCAACAAAGCGTTTTAATTGATTAGGGAGAAAAGTCCATTCTGGAGTTTCAATAAAATTTGTAATTTCCTTTAAATTATACCAAGGTGATAGACTCTCATTATTAGGGTTTCGCAAAATATGAATACTTTGAGCAGGCATATAACTTTGAGCTAAAATAAAAGCCTTATCTCCACCCTCTTTATTAACAACTACATCTAAAACTATTACAGCATGACCCGGGAAACCACCTTTAATAAATACATCACCAGATTGAATTTCAGAAAGATTTATACTTTTCATTTCCTTTTCTAGTGAAGCTGTTCCTGCATACATAAAAACGTTAATAAGATATTTTTTAAAACTATTATAAGAACTATTATTAGCAGAAGAGGTCCAAACAACTTTATTTCCTTTTAAAGTAGGATAAAACCCTTTATTCCATTTAGAAAAAGGGATATTAACTCCATTAGTATATTTAAAATGAATCTTTTCAAATTGATTGGTTGCAAATAAGTACTCTGCTCTTAAACGCATAACAGCATCTGCACACTGCTGTAAATCTCTTTTTCCAATATCAATATCTAAAACTTTAAACTGAGAGGCCTGAGAACCTTTTTCTTCTCCATTATAAAGATAAACAGTGTTATCATCACTCAATGGCAAATGGTTCAACCAAGAACCAAAAGATTCTCTTTTAGTGTTTACTCTATTAAACCCAGTTGGAAGCTTAATCTTATTTACTAAAGATTGTGTAGCTCTATATTGATCTTTCCAAGGATAAATATATTTAATAGAATCTACTTTTACTAAAGAAATAATTTGCTCTGAAGAAGATGACTGTTCTACTAAAATTTTAACTTTATTTGAAACCGAAGTATCTGTTTGACAAGATGCTACAATCCCTGAAAATAAAAAAAACTGGACATAAGCTATAATAACTGCTATTCCATTTCTCATTACTATTTAATCTATAGATTCTTTATCCCAAAGGCTTTGGGTTATACTAACTCCATTCTTATAAAAATAAGTACCACCCCAAGTATAAAATACACGCTCGTAAACATCAGCTTGTTTATCTGTAACTTTAGTTCTTCTAATAACAACTGAATTGCCAGACTCAACAGTTTCTTCAGTTATTCCCTGCGGATACTTTGCAGATAACTCATCATTTTCTGCTAGCCTTTTTTCTCCCATATAAAAGCCCTCCAATTTAGCACTTGCCAATAACAACTTCTGCTGCTCTAGCCTCTGTAAATCTGACCAAAAAGTAGCGTTATTTTCTTTCTCTAGATCAAGTTTAGCTTTAAAGTTAGTATATCTTTTTTCATTAGATTGATCAACCCTATTTAAGTTTTCCATTGCTTTAACAACTTCTCTATTAGCGGCTATTCTTTGTTTATCTGCTTCTTTTTGATTTTCCAACTCATTTGTCGCAACTTCCTTTTTATAAGCTTTAACATCAACTAAGTTAGTATAGTAATTTTGATTTAGTCTTTCAACATTCTTTTTAATATCAGAAACATATTTATCATTAATTCTTTGATTATTTTCTCGAAACCCATCTGCTTCCTCAATATTATTAGCTTCAAGCATATCAATTCTTGCTTTAAAATCAGTCAAATCAATTACATTTAACTTATAATGATTCACCTTTTCTTTTTTCATTTCAAGTAAAGACTCACTTACTTCTTTAATTTTTTTTGTGTTCTCTTCTGTTCTTTCAATAGATGCAGAAATTAATATATCTTCTCCTTTAGCTAATTCTTCTTTATATGGTTTAAAATCAATAGTCATATCTTCAGCCCTCTTTTGACTAGCTTCTCTTTGCTTAGTATCTTCAGCCGTAATTTTTTCGATATCAATCCTATTTTCAGCTCTTAATTTATCACCCTTTTCAATTATTATCAACTCACCTTCATTCAGATTATCAACATAAATATAATGAGCCTCAGACTTGCCTTCACTTAACGCTTCTTGTTGTTTAAATATCTCTGGTTGTTGTTTCGCATATATTTCAAGTTTTTGATCAGATCCATTTCTACGTTTATCAGCCTTCTTAATTCTATTCATTTCAGCTTTATGAAACAATTCTGAAGAGGCATCTAGCATTTCGCTATTTTCTTTATGAAACTCATTACCTATTTCTGCTATTGCAATATTTCCATCTTCACTTGTACTTAACTCTTCTTTAGCTATTTTAGTTCTTTCTATCCCTCCAGAAATTCTAATTTCTTCTTGATTCTTAAAAGCATCTTTATCACTCCTAAGTTTATCATCTTTATGAATAAAACTTTTACCCATTAAAGCAGCCATTTTAGCTTCTATTTCTTTCTCTTTATCTCCATTAATTTTAGCCCTTCCTCCAATCATGGTTCCTTTAGAAACTAATATCTCTTTAGGTTTACTTAACTCTTCTAATTTAGCAGCAATTTGTGCCAATTTATCTTTTGGATATTTTTCATCAGAATAAAGTGCTAATGCATCAGTAAAAATAACTTTTGCATTTGTGTATTCTTTTAACTTCATTGATCTATCTCCATCATAAATCAATTTTTCATACTCTTTTCTTTTTCCTTTTTTTGCTAATAATGCAGCTTTACTATCCTTATCTTTTGCAGCCAAATCAGCTAAAACCTTCTTAATCTCATCAATCTTTTCTTTTGGGTAATTTTTATCAGGCATTAAGCCTAATGCTCTCTCATAATTAGATCTTGCAGTTTTATAACTCTTAGCCGAAAAATCATTATCTGCTTGAGCAATCAAAGCATTGAAATCAGCTTCTTTTTGTTTTTGTGCGTTTGCCGTTAATGAAATTTCATTCTCTTTAGCTGCTATTTCTTTGAGCAATCTCTCTATTTCAACTATTTGTGTTTTAGGATAGGATTCTGAAGATTTTAAACCTAATGCAGATTGATAATCACTTTTTGACTCATCATATTTTTTAGTCCCAAAACTTTTATCTGCACTTGATATTAAGTCGTTGTATTTTTTTTCTAATTCAGCATTCGCAGTATTCACATTGTCTTTTTCAGCTTCTATTTTAGCTAAAATATCAGCAATTTCTTTTATCTTATCTGTTGGGTATTTTTCACCAGGAATAACACCTAAAGCTTGTTTATATTTCTCAGTTGCTTCTTCATATTTCTTAGCAGAAAGCTCCGCATCAGCTTCAGCAATAATTGCCTCAAAATACTCTTTTTTCTTACGTGCAGATTCTGCAGCTAAGGCAATATCTTCATTTTTCTTAGCCAATGCTGATAAAGCTTCTTCAACGGCTCTAAGTTTATCTTTAGGGTATTTTTCATCTGGTTTAATAGCAAGTGCTTCGTTGAATTTTATTTTTGCTTGATCGTAATTTTCAAAACCAAAAGCATTATCAGCAAGAGTAATTGCTTCTTGATATTTTTTGTCCTTTTCTACTCCAGCCATTTGACTAGCTTGTTCCTCTGCTTTCTTTCTAGCAATTTCAGCCAAAGCAGCTTTAATTTCATTTAACTTATCTTTAGGGTATTGCTCTTCCGACTTAATACCTGTTGCTTCATTATATTTCAACTTTGCAGCATCATATTTTTGAGAATTAAATGATATATCTGCTGCTATAATTGCAGCAGTATATTTATCATCTCTTTCTGCACCAGCCATTTGAGCAGCTTCTTCTTCAGCTTTCTTTCTAGCAATTTCAGCCAATGCATTTTCAATTCCTTTTAATTTATCGGTTGGATATTGCTCACCAGTTTTAACAGTTAATGATTCAGTGAATTTAACTTTTGCCTCTTCATATTTTTTGGAACCTAACAAATTATCACCTTCTGCTATCAGAGCAGCATATTTTTCTTCTTTTTGTTTGTTATCAGCTTCTTCTTTATCCAATAAAGCCATCGTTTCATCAATCAACTTAATTTTATCCTTAGGATATTTTTCTTCAGATTTTATACCTAGAGCTGCATTATATTTTGATTTTGAATTTTCATAATCTTTAGCTGATAACATCCCGTCAGCTTGCATTATCAACTTCTTATACGCTTCTTCTTTTGCCTTCATTTCTGCTTCTTTTTTAGCCAATGCAGCTATAAGGACATCAATTTCTATTAGTTTGTCTTTAGGATATTTCTCTACCGATTTTAAACTAACAGCTTCAGAAAATTTTCCTTTTGCTTCTTCGTATTTTTTAGCAATAAAAAATTCATCCGCAGCAGTAATTATTTTTTGGTACTCTTCTTCTTTTACTTTCTTATCAGCCTCATCTTTAGCTATTTCTTCTATAGCAGCAGTAATTTCAGTCAATTTATCTTTAGGATATTGTTCTTCCGATTTTAAACCAGCAGCTTTTTCAAAGGCTATCTTTGAGGATTCATAATTTTTAGAAGCTAAAGTGTTATCTCCTTCCTTAATCAAATTAGCATATTCTATATCTAGTTTAGCAGCAGCATCTGTCAATACTTTAATTTCTAACAATTTATCCTTAGGATATTTTTCTTCTGACTTTAATGCAGAAGCTTTTTCGTAATCAGATTTAGCTATTTCATAATCTTTAGTGCTAAAGGCTGCATCAGCGTTAGCAATAAATTTATTAAACCTTTCTTCCAGTTGCTTTTCTTCAGCTTTTAATCGTTTAGCCTCCTCTATTTTTCCTAGTGGATAAGTTTCAATTGGTTTAATTCCTAAGGCTTTTTGATAAGCCGCAACTGCTTTATCATACTGCTTTGCACTAAGTGCTGCATCTGCCTCAGTAATAGCATTCGTGTAATCCTTTTCTTTTGCTACTTGTTCTGCTAAAATAGTTTCTATTTCTATTAGTTTCCCTTTCGGATACTCTTCGTAATCCTTCAATTCTAATGCTTTCTCAAACTTATCTTTTGCTGCATCATAATCTCTACTCAACATTGACTGATCTCCTGATGCAATGGCATCCTTGTATTCTTTGTCTGCTTTTTTAGCGTTAGCCTGAATTGATTTAACTTCTTTGATTTTGTCTTTTGGATATTGCTCTTCTTCCTTATAACCAGATGCCATTTCATACGAAGCAATTGCTTTATCATATTCTCTAGCTTTTAAAGCTGCATCAGCTTTAGTAATTGCACTATTATATTTTTTATTTGACGCTTCTAATCCTGCTAATTTATCAGAAATATCGCCTAATTGAAATTCAGGGTAAGACTCATCAGAGAATATTCCTGCGGCTTTTTCGTAATAAGGTTTTGCTTCAACCCATTTTCCTGCATTATACGCTTTATCTGCAGAAACAATAGCAGCATCATATGCCTTTTGATTTACCTTCCGGTTTTCTGCTTCAGACTTTAAACGATCAGACAATTCTTCTTTTAATCGATCTAGTTCTTTTTTTATTAACTTGGTATAAACAGGGTCATAATCCATATAACCTGTTTCTGGGTTAAATTCAATTTTTGCAATTGGTTTATTTAAAATAGAAACATCTAACCCATCTACTTTTTCAAAAAGATTCATTTCTAATGGAAATTCAAACCCATATTTTGAATCTTCCTCCGGAACATTTTTCGTGGAAAGTTGCATCCTTTTAGTAACATGACCAGGTTTAGAAAATTCAATAATGTAGACAGCATTAGGAGTTAAAGCTGCTTCAAATTTACCATTAGCAGGAGGGTTTAAGGTTTTCCAAACAGAACCATTACGTTTGATCGTAATTACAGCGCCTTCCATTCGCTTTTTCGTTTCTTCCTTTTTCACAGTTCCAACTACATCTAATGTCCATTGCGCAATAGAAACATGCGATTGTAACATTAATATGCAAACAACCGTAAAACCCAATAATCGATATGTAAATATATTTTTCACAAATAGCTTTAAACGACTAACAAATATCGTAAATTCATTATCAAATATGAAATAAATTAATATAAAATAACAGTTTTAACCCATTAACGAGTAAACATGAATTTTGTTATTCAAAAGATAACTTTGTTTTAAAATAATTTATAGAAGTAATTCCATATAAATTGAATCAATTTTAGTTGAAATATTAAATAAAGTATCTAAAAAACACTTTATTTTTTTATATCATTCTAATAAAACTGAAAATAAAAACTAATTAATAACGAATAATATTAGAAAGAATTAGCAATTGCTATAAAATCTGATGCATTTAATGATGCCCCACCAATTAGTCCTCCATCAACATCAGCATTTGCAAACAACTCTTTTGCATTTGAAGGTTTACAGCTACCTCCATAAAGAATAGAAATATCATTTGCTACATCTATTCCATATTTATCAACCAATAAAGTTCGTATAAATTTATGCATTTCTTGTGCTTGATCTGAGCTTGCAGTAACACCTGTTCCAATTGCCCAAACGGGTTCATAAGCAATAACACATTTTAAAATATCATCAGCACTTAAATGAAATACTCCTTCTTCAATTTGAGATTGAACCAAATTAAAATGATTGGAAGCTTCTCTCTCTTCTAAAACTTCACCACAGCAATAAATTGGAGTTAATTCAGCCTTTAATATTTGATCAACTTTAGCTGCACAAACATCATTTTGCTCATTAAAATATTCACGTCTTTCCGAATGTCCTACCAACACATAGTTAGCTCCAACAGACTTAATCATAGATGTAGACAATTCGCCTGTATAAGCTCCAGATTCATGTTGAGAAGAATTTTGAATACCAACAGCGACATTACTACTTGCTGCAATTTTTGATATCTCAGAAACATAAACTGCAGGAGGAAACATGATTAATTGCACTTCATGTGCATAATTGGATCCAACAACATCATTTGCTAAAGCAGTTGCTTCAGCATGTGTCTTATTCATTTTCCAGTTACCAGCAACAATATTTTTTCTCATAATTCTATATTCTATACCCAGACCGAAAGTCTGTCATTCTTAATAATAAAAGGTGGTGTTTTTTTTACTTTACTCTTACTCGAGGATCAAGCAAACCGTATGTTATATCTACTACAATGTTTATTACAACAAAAATAGTTGCAGTTAACAATACGCCACCCATAACAATAGGCAAATCAAATTTAGTTAATGCATCAAATAATACCCAACCTATTCCTTTCCATCCAAATATCCACTCAACAAACAAAGCCCCAGCTAACAAACTTGCAAACATTCCTGATATAGTAGTTACCACAGGATTTAACGCATTTTTTAAGGCATGTTTTATAACAACAGTTCTAAATTTTAATCCCTTTGCACTTGCAGTTCTAATATAATCTTGAGACATAACATCCAACATAGAACTTCTGGTTAATTGCATAATTGCAGAAATTGGTCTAATACCCAAAGTTAAAGCTGGAAGTATTAAATTACTCAACATTACCATCTCTCCATTTCCTAAATCATCATAAACAAATAAACTTCCCGTCATATTTAATCCTGTAATATCAGAAATAACATATCCAAAAAACCAAGAAAATATAATTGCAGAATAAAAAGAAGGTACTGACATTCCTAAAACAGAAGTAAACAGTAAGGATCTGTCAAGAAAAGAATCTTTATTAAGTGCAGACAATACTCCAAACAAAATACCAAAGAGAGAAGCTATTATTATTGCAGCAAAAGCTAGAACAGCAGTTTCTAACATATAATCCATTAAGGTTTCTGTCACCTTCCGCTTTGTACCATAAGACCTTCTTAAATATGGATATTTTATAACAGCTACATTTGAAGCACCATAAGAAAACAATTCTGTGTAATCATACTTTTCTTCATCTAAATACAAATAATGATCTGGATCCGAATCATGAACTGAAATAGGAGATAAATCATTAATATACATTACAAATTGCTTTGATAATGGTTGATCTAATCCTAAATCTTTTTGAATAATTCTTAACGATTCTGCATCTGCACGCTGTCCCATCAACATTCTTGCAGGATCTCCTGGCAAAACATTGAAAAGTAAAAACACCACGGTTACAACCCCTGCCAAAACAAAGAAACCGTAAATTATTCTTTTTGTAATAAACTGAATCAAATCTATATCTTACTTTAAATATTGTTTATTAACTATTTCGTAGTCTGGCAAATTATTGGAATTCCATTTTGCTAAAATAATCCCTTTTTTCATTAAAACAACTCCTGGGTTTGCCCTAACTATTGTTTTTAATGTAATTGCATCACAGGTATAAAAATCAAACATTGTTTGATTTTTATGTCTAAAATTTTCTACATCATCATAAAGCGATGCTGTTAAACCAATAACATAACTCCCGTTTGTGTTACATTGGTCTACAAATGTATTAATCTTTTTCATAGCTCCTTCGTCAGCCTTATTTATGTCATATGCAACAAACATAAAAATATAACCTTCCTCGCTAAAATAATCCTGAGCATAATCATTACCATCATCTGCCATCATAGTAAAATCAGTAATAGCAGCAACATCTCCTTGAAATAACAGTTTAGTTTGACGATCAGAAAACTCATAATTATCATCATCCCATGGATAAGTAGTTTCTGTAAACTCTTCAACAACACCAGTAGTTTTATTCTTGTAATAAAACACATTATCAAAAATAGACTCTTTTGCTCCTTCTGGTAATACCATTTGCTCTGGTATACTATTACCTACCTCATAAGCTCTATAATCTCTAACCGGTAAATAATTGAGTGTATAAATGATAAATACTATTGAAATAATAGTTGCTACTAATATTGGCAACCATCTTAAAACAGTATTAAACAATAAACGCTTAGTTCCATAATAGCCTAAATAACCAACTGTAAAAAATAACATTGGAAAGTACCAATCGAAAACCCATGAAAGGAAACCAACAAAGGCTAAAGAACTTGCTCCAATAATAATATCTTCTCTTGTGTTATTAATCTTAATACTGTTTCGAGATAAAATGATTGGAATTAAAAAGAGTATCAAAATCAAATCTTTGGTCCAAGATTCCCAAGGTGTTAAGCTTCTACCTAAAGAACCTTTCATTGCATCACCAAAACAACCACAATCAGTAACACACTGAACTGGCATTTCTTCAACAAAAGTTACTTTATTTTCTGATTCTTCTTTAATAACTATTTTACTATTAGACTCCATTCTCGTTATTAAACGAGAATGTTTTGCAGATCCAACCTCAACAGTAGTAACATCATTATAACTCGCATGAGGATCGCAAGTTGCTGTATGAAGTGTTAAAAAGAAAAACATTACAGTTAAACCAAACAACGAATAAACAGCAAATTTTATTTTAGTACCGAACAGAACTGCAAACCCTAAAATAATTTCTGCAGCACACATGATAATCGCTAACAATAATGCATGCTCCATTAAAAACTCTAAAGAAAAAGAATCCCAACCAAACCAATCTCTAATTCGGTAAGCTAAAGCACCGTTTTCAAAATACTCCTCTAATTTATAGCTAAAGCCTAAAGTATCGTTGGCTTTTATCAAACCAGAAACAATAAATAATGCCCCTACAAATACGCGTGATATGGTTAGTAATATTTTCATGTTTTTAAGGAAAGTTAAGTCTCAAAAGTAAACTCAAACTGCTAATATTTTTTTCGTTTAACATTTAATTAACGCTGCTCTGCTTCCTCAATCTTAATTAGAGCAAATACAGCATAGTTTAGTATATCTGCATAATTAGCATCTACACCTTCAGATATTAAGGTTTCACCTTTATTATCTTCGATTTGTTTAGTTCTTAATAATTTCATTAAAATTAAATCAGTTAAAGAACTTAATCTCATATCTCGCCAAGCCTCATCATAATCATGATTCTTATCTTCCATTAAGGCTTTTGAAGCATTAAAATGTTTGGTATAAAGCCCTAAACATTCTTCTGCAGGCAACTCTATATTTTCATCATAACTTAACTCAAGTTGAACTAAAGCCATGATACAATAATTTACTATTGCAATATATTCGGATCTGATTCCTTCATCAACCTTACTCATACCCTTCTCCTCTATACTTCTAATTCTTTTTGCTTTGATAAAAATTTGATCTGTAAGAGAGGTTGTTCTTAGAATTCTCCAAGCACTTCCATAATCTTTCATTTTTTTTGTAAAAATGTCAGTACAAATCTTTACTATTGAATTGTATTCGTTAGAAGTGTTACTCATAGTTATTAAAATCTTATGCTCTCAAAAATTGAATCCTCGCAATGTACAAATAAGTCTACAAATTTAAAAGTGAATAAAATAAAATTAGACAAACCTATTGTAATGGGTATATTAAATGTTACTCCAGATTCTTTTTTTGATGGAAGAAACGACTTAACTGAAGTTAATATTGTACGTAAAGTAAATGCCATGGAATATGATGGAGCAAAGATTATTGATGTTGGTGGCTACTCTACTCGACCTGGGGCAGCGAACGTTTCGGAAGAAGAAGAACTTAAAAGAGTTTTACCAATTGTACAATTAATAAAGTCAAATTTTAAATATTTAGACATTTCTGTAGATACTTTTAGAAGTTCTGTTGCCCAAAAATGTGTTGAAGCTGGAGCAACAATTATTAATGATGTTTCTGGTGGAACTTTAGACCAAAACATGTTTAATTGCATTGCACATTTAAAAGTACCCTATGTTTTGATGCATATACAAGGTAATCCGCAAACAATGCAAGAGAACCCAACCTACAATAATGTTGTTGAAGAAGTGAAAAATTACTTTGAAGAAAAGATAAACCAACTCAATAAATTAGGAATTAATGACATTATTTTGGATCCTGGTTTTGGTTTTGGAAAAACAGTTGAACACAACTATGAATTATTGAACAATTTAGATGCTTTTAAATCTTTTGGCTTACCCATTTTAGCCGGAGTATCACGAAAATCGATGATTAATAAAGTGTTGGATACAACACCTGAAGAAGCTTTAAATGGAACAACAGTACTTAATACTATTGCGCTTACTAAAGGAGCTAACATCTTAAGAGTGCACGATGTTAGAGAAGCGAATGAGTGTGTAAAACTTATTGAAAAGTTAAGCTAATTCACTTCAGTGAATTATAAATAAGCGGCTAACTTAGTTTAACACAATGGTTACCACATTTAAACGCGACCAA
>CAJWVX010000035.1 GCA_913048175.1 uncultured Flavobacteriales bacterium
AAGCATCAATAGTTTTGTCAAAAATTGGTGATAATAATGCATCTTTATCATCTTGACCAGCAAATTGTAAAAATAAATTTGTCCAACCCAAACCAAAAGCAAAATCAATAGCAAATAAACCTTCATTTCCGCCATCTGCGGGAAGTGCATCCGGATCATTAGTTCTATAATAAAGTGAATCTGAATTTGACATGGATGTTAATGGGTTAAATCCAACAACTACAGCATATCTTCCCGAAACAGCAACTGGTGACTGAAACAACAAAGTTTGTGCTTGATTCCCAACATCCGTTATTGTTACAAGTGTTGAGTCTATTGTAGAAGTTGGTCTATTTAAACCATCAACATTCGTAACTTTTATATAAACATCTAATGGAGTAGCATCTCCAACAATACCATTTGTATCCAATAATACATAAGCATTAAGCCCATGTACTAAACCAGTATTTGAATCGAAAGTTTGAGAAATACCTTTCCTCCCTCCGGTACCTTCTCTAATCAAATCAAACCCATTAAAAGCAGTCATTTTTGATTGGGGATAGAATATCGTATCTACACAATTCACTTGTCCAATCACAGATTGAGAAAGAAATATTAGTATTATTCCAATTTTAAATTTCTTCATATTATCCATGATTAACATTAAACATCTCGATTAATACGTGCCTTAGTGTATTTTAGTTGCATATTAATCTTACAAGCAAAACTATAAAGATAACTTAGTTAATAATAAATTATTAACAAATAATTTCTATTAACAATCATTTAAGCCTAACGAGTTCACAAAACTAACTGTAATACAAAAGAATCTAACCCTTAAATATGATGATATTTTTCTCCTTTAAGAATACTATATGACCGATAAACTTGCTCAACAAACAATAATCGGATCATTTGATGAGAAAATGTCATTTGTGATAAAGCAATTTTCTGATTGGCTCGATCATACATTTCTTTCGAAAAACCAAAAGGACCACCAATAATAAAGCATAAGTCCAATCCTGAATTCATTCTTTTTTGAATATAATCTGAAAACCCAACAGAGTTAAACTCTTTCCCATTCTCATCTAATAATACTACAAAGTCAGATTTAGATATAAGCTTAACAAGCTCCTTAGATTCAGCCTCTTTTTGTAAATTAATATTTAGTTTTTTTCCAGTTTTAACATCAGGTAATTCAATCATTTCAAAATTGATATAGTGTTTTAGACGAGACACATACTTATTTATACCCTCTCTTAAATAAGATTCATCCGTTTTCCCAATAGTTATTAGTCTAATTTTCATATTACGAATGTAAAAAATTATTACCTTTGACTGAGATTTTAATTTTGTTTTATTATATTAGAGAATTGGCTCAATAATTGCAAAATATTAAAAAAGAACGAACTAATGAAACAATTTCTAGTAGTACTATCTATAATTACCTCAGTATTTGCAAATGCAACCCCTGTTTCTGATAATTTAGCGACTGCTTTAAAAAAAGGGAATTCTACAGAAATTTCTTCTTATTTCGGTCTTTCTGTAGACTTAAGTATTCCGGGTAATGAAGGAGTTTTCAGTAAAACTCAAGCTCGATTAATTTTAAAAACATTTTTCTTGAAAAATAAGCCTTCAGACTTTAAGGTGGTCCACAACGGAGACTCTAAAAATAATTCACATTATTCCATAGGGAATTTAATTACCCAAAAAGGAACATTTAGAACTTACATTCTTTACAAAGAAGTGAATAAAAAAATCACCATTTTAGAGTTAAAAATTGAATCTGACGAATAATATTTTTTTTAATCTAGCGTTACTTCACACTTTTTCATTGTCATAATTATGGATTACATTAAAGACTTAATCAACATTGCCATTAACGAAGATATTGGTGATGGCGATCACACTTCACTATCTTGCATTCCATCCGAAGCTCAAGGAAAAGCTCATCTACTAGTTAAAGAACCAGGAATTATTGCTGGAGTAGAATTAGCAGAAACAATATTTAAAACAATTGATCCAAATGTCAGTTTTTTAAAAAAGATTAATGATGGTGAAAAAGTTAGTATTGGCGATATAGCATTCATTGTTAATGGAAAGAGTCAATCCATCCTACAAGCAGAAAGATTAGCCCTAAATTTTATGCAGAGAATGAGTGGAATTGCTACGAATACAAATTATTATGTAAGACTACTTGACGGTTTAAAAACACAGGTCTTAGACACTAGAAAAACTACTCCTGGTTTAAGACAAATTGAAAAATGGGCTGTAAAAATTGGTGGCGGAGTAAATCATAGAATGGGACTTTATGATATGATTATGATAAAGGATAATCATGTAGATTACGCTGGAGGAATTAAAGAAGCTATTGTATCAACTAAAGAATATCTTAAAAAGCAGAATAAACAACTAAAAATTGAAGTTGAAGCAAGAAACATATCTGAACTTCAAGAAATTATTTCTGCAGGTGGAATTCATCGGATTATGCTCGATAATTTTTCTTTTGAGGATATACGTACTGCAGTGAATATTATTGATGGAAAATATGAAACAGAAGCTTCTGGAGGTATAACATCAAAAACAATAAGAGAATATGCTGAATGTGGCGTAGATTTCATCTCAGTAGGAGCGTTAACGCATCAAATTAAGAGTTTAGATTTAAGTTTAAAAGCTATTTAATTTTTGAAAAAATTAATTGATAAAATAATTAACAGTACTATTGTTCAAATTCCTCTCAACATATCCAAACAATTATATATACCTGGATTTGATGGATTAAATTTATTTGAAGTTTTAAATTTCTTTATCGAGGGAATTCAAAAAAACTCTTTAACCACGAGAGCATCCTCACTCGCATTTAGATTCTTCTTAGCTCTATTCCCTTCGATAATATTTTTATTTTCTCTAATACCACACATTCCAATTGATGGTTTTAAAATTCAATTATTTAAACTAATTAGAGGCATGTTACCCGGAGATGCTTATAATCTTGCAAGTTCTACTATTGAAGATTTAATGAACAATACCCATGATGGATTACTCTCATTTGGTTTTTTGTTTGCATTTTATTTAGCTAGTAATGGTGTAAATTCTATGATAATTGCTTTTAACGAAACTTCTCATTCATCTGAAAAAGCAGGCTTTATAAAAACAAGGCTAAGCTCATTTCTATTACTATTTATAATCATTTTTTTAATGATCATTGCTATTGGATTAATTGTTTTTAGTTCAACAATAACTAATTTTTTAACGGACAACGGATATGTTACAAATGGTTATATCATATACCTTTTAAAAGCTGCAAAATTCATTATTTTACTTCTTGTATTCTTTTTAGGAATTTCATCCATATACTACTTCGGAAATACAGGGAGTAAAAAATTCATGTTCGTATCTGCAGGATCAACACTGGCAACGTTATTAAGTATCCTATTGTCATCTGGATTTGGATTTTATGTAAACAATTTTGCCACATACAATAAGGTTTATGGATCTATTGGAACATTAATGGTTATCATGTTATGGCTTTATTTTAATTCTTTTGTTTTACTTCTTGGGTTTGAACTAAATGCAAGTATTGGTCATGCCAAAGAAGAGAAAATAAAACAAAAATTGGCCTAACTATTTCTTAATTAGTTTACCACCACCAGAATGATTACTAATGGTTACAACAGGATTACCCAAATAATTAATATTACCAATAGAAGTAAGTTCTACCAATAAAGAATTGACAGCAAGAATAGCAACATCTCCTGTTCCTGAATTATTAACATGTGCATTATTGGTTATTAAATAATTTAAATAAAACCATCCGTTACCTAAAGTATAAATATAACTATTATTTACACTCCCAGTAAACGTGAAGTCTGCTGGACCTGAATGTTGCCTTATAGATAGATTATCCACATTTACACTCAAATTAAAGCTACCTGTTCCACCTCTACTTTCAACATCCAAAGAAGATGCATTAAGTGTGTTTGTGCTAATCACATCTCCTTTCCCTCTATAGTCTATTCTGTTAATATTGGGTAATGATAAATAAACCGTTATTGGAATACTATTATCTCTAAACATACTACATTTATTATCACTAGAAATGGTTAACCTATTTCCTAAAATATCAGTATTTATAAATGGTAATAGATTACCCCCTCCCTCAACAGTTAAATTTGGATTATTACTTTGCGTAAAAATAATATCAATATTATCTTGGGTATCTATATGGGTAATATCAGCCGATATAACTCGTTGTTCTTTAATTATTTTACCAGTCCCTTTTAAGCAAGAAGAATCTTTACCACAAGAACAAAATAATGTTAAAATAACACAAGACAAAAACCAATATTTTATTTTATTAATCATTAAGTTAAAAATTATAACCTACACCAGTTTCTATAAAATCTGCAACAGCAATATGAGTTTTCATTGCTAATCTCAAAAATATTTTTTCACTAACAGCATACCTAGTTTCTAGCTTGCTATAAATACTTCCATTCCCTTTGTAATTCGAAATAACATAACCTCCCACTCCAACCGAAACAGAAACCTTCCCAAAATCAAAAGAATACATAGCTAACAAGCCTAACCTAAAATTATCTATACTGCTAGATGCTGCAGAAGAATCTCTGACTAATAAATCTGATAAAGATGAATTATAAAAAACATCTGCTCCAAATCCAAAAGAACTTTTTTCAGCTCTTATTTTCATCATATTAAAAGAGTAAGATGAAACCCAATATCTAGGACCTCCTGCTGGTGGTATTTCTTTTAATCCGAAACCAAACATTAACTTTTTGCTCCATAAATGATCTCTCTTATCCAATTTAGACTTAATAAAGGGTTTCTTTTTTCCAAAACTATAAGATGCTCCTAAATTTATAGATAGAATGTTAATTCCCAAATTAGGCCTTGCAAAAGATCCGTTAGAAAAATGGATAAGAGATAACCCAAAAGAAGTATTCAATACTGATGAAACATCAATATTCCCTAACATATTAGCATATATTAATGCATTTATTGGAGAACCAATAACTACATTTTTATAATTTTTCTCCCTATCAAAAGGTTTCTGAATATAACCCAAACCATATCCAATTTTAAAACTCCAATTAATTTTTGCATGATTAAGAGGCAGTTCTATAAAAGGAAAAACACCAAAGCCATTCCCTAATACTTTTGGATTTCCTAAATCTATTGCCAAAGCAGATACGCCAACCTTAGGATAAGAATAAATTTGCTGCCACGCTTTTTTTCCAAAAGTTGTTTTGTAATAAGATAACTCAATAGATAGCGCACTCTTCTCAATTACTTCTGTAACCTCAGAACGGTGAGGCAAAATTGCACCTCTATGAAACGTAGTTTTAATTGCGTTTGAATAAAAACTTTTGAGTGTAACTTGATTATTGATCTCATCACCATTAGACGGAAATAACCCATTTTGTGTAAAACCTTTCATAAAAAGAAAAGTTAACAAAACTATCAGACAATATTTATGATGTATTTTTATCACGAAACAAAATTAGAATAAAAATTGGCTGTTACAATGAATGATAAATTAGTTGCTTTCGAAAGATTATTAACCATTATGGATGAGTTAAGAGAAAAGTGTCCCTGGGACAAAAAACAAACCATGCAAAGCTTAAGGCATTTAACTATAGAAGAAACTTACGAATTAACTGATGCAATTCTTGAAAACAACTTAAACGAAGTAAAGGGAGAACTTGGAGACGTGATGCTTCATCTTGTTTTTTACGCTAAAATAGCTTCCGAAACGAATGCTTTTGATATTACAGATGTTTTAAACTCTATCTGTGACAAGTTAATACATCGCCACCCACATATTTATGGAGATGTTAAAGTTGCTGATGAGGAAGAAGTAAAAGCCAATTGGGAGAAATTAAAGCTTAAAGAAGGTAAAAAATCAGTATTAGAAGGGGTTCCAAAATCATTACCTGCATTAGTTAAAGCTATCCGAATTCAAGATAAAGCCAGAGGAATTGGTTTTGATTGGGACAATAAACATCAAGTTTGGGAAAAAGTTAAAGAAGAGATAGATGAACTTCATGTTGAGATAAACTCAGATAGTAATAAGATAGAGGATGAGTTTGGAGATGTTCTTTTTTCACTAATCAATTATGCTCGGTTTTTAAATATTAACCCAGAGGATGCATTAGAAAAAACTAACAAAAAATTCATCAAACGCTTTCAATATTTAGAAAGTGAATCTAAAAAAGATGGTAAAGAATTAAGTGAAATGAGTTTAACCGAAATGGATGTTTATTGGAATAAAGCTAAAAAAAGATAATAAAAAAAATCGTTAAATACTGTTTATCCGTTAAATTTTCAACATTTTTATTTTTTCTAAAATAATTCCTTATTTTTATTCACACAAAAAATCAGATTATTATGAAAAAAATCATTATCAACAGTTCTCACAGAATTGTATTTTGTTTATCATTATTTCTTATATCGATAACGCCAAATAAAGCATTAGCTCAACTAACTATAAATAATGGATTAACAGCTACACAGTTAGCCTCCTTGTTAGCAGGTCCTAATATTACTGTTACTAATGCTAGTTTAACAGGTAGTTCAGTTGCTTCAGGCTCCTTTAACGGTGTTAACTCTAATTTAGGAATGAGTTCTGGAGTAATTTTATCTACAGGTGATATTGCTAATGCCCCTGGACCAAACAATGATAATTCGAGTAGTAATGACCTTTCAACTGGAGGAACATCTCAAATGGACAATCTAGCAGGTGGTATAGCAACATTTGATGCCATAACGCTTCAATTTGATTTTTCAATACAATCTGATTTTGTTCAGTTTGAATACATTTTTGCCTCAGAAGAATACCCAGAGTTTGCACCACCAAGTAGTTCTTCTTTTAATGATGTTTTTGCTTTTTTCATCAGTGGACCTGGAATTATTGGAGAAGAAAATATAGCATTAATACCCGGAACAACTGATCCTGTAACTATTAACAATATTAATCCAGTAACAAACAATAATTTATACATTGATAATACTGGAGGAACAACTGTGCAATATGATGCATGGACAACACCACTAATAGCAAGAAGAGAAAACTTAACACCATGTCAAACTTACACCATGAAATTAGTTATTGCTGATGCTGGTGATTCAGATTATAATTCATCCGTATTCCTTTTAGAGAATAGTTTTATACAGGGAGTTGTTAATACTCAAACCCAAACTGTAAACGGTGATAACATTGCTTTAGAAGGTTGTGTACCAGCAAGCTTCCAATTTGGCTTAGATGTTCCGTCAACTACAAACACTACAATTACCTACCAAATTGGTGGTACTGCCACCAATGGCGTAGACTATGCGCTAATAGACACTTCATTAACAATCCCAGCAGGTCAACTCAATGCGAGCATTATTATTAACTCTATTCAAGATGGAATCCCAGAAGGTGCCGAGTCTATTTATATTATCTATAAGCCAGACATTTGCTCACCAGTTGATACCGCATTTCTTTACATTAACGATGCTCAACCTATAGTTTTCACTTTAGACGAAACAGATTTAACTTGTTTTGACAATAGTACTGGTGAAATTCTAGTGAATGCTTCTGGTGGTTTCCCACCATACAATTATGATGTAACGTATCCTCAAGGTGGTTTAACAAATCATACAACAAATCCTATTACAGGACTACCAGCAGGAACGTATTCTGTAGTCGTTTATGATATTTATGGTTGTAAAGCTCAGGCTTTAATTGTTGGTGGAGTTTTTGATGCTGACACGTTATTTTTACCTGATGGAAATGGAGTAACTTATAGTACTCAAATTCCAATCTCAGGTTTTGGTGCTGGAGAAACTATTGATAGTTTAGCCCAAATCCAACAAATATGTGCAACTATGGAACACTCTTATATGGGTGATTTAGAATTAAAAATTATTGCTCCCAGTGGCCAAAGTGTTATTTTAAAAGAATATCCTGGTGGAGGATCTTGTGATTTAGGACAACCTTTTGCTTCAGATGTTGTTGATGCAAATAGTAATTTAACAAACCCAGGTGTAGGATATGAATACTGCTGGAATTCTACCCCCACTTTTGTTACAATGGTTGGTGAGTCTAACAGTTTTACGCACACAATACCATCTTCAACAGGAGGAACATATACTGACAACTTTTTACCCGCTGGTTCTTATGAGCCTTTCGAACCTCTAGGCAACTTGTTAGGAGCTTTAATGGATGGAAACTGGACAATGGAAATTACTGACAATATGAACCAAGATAATGGCTATATTTTTGAGTGGAACATAAGTCTTTTAGGAGCTGAACCAGATACAACTGTCACTATTAATGAACCCGATTCTATTCAAATGAGTGGATTTATAACTCAGGCTCAATGTGGAGGAACAGATGGTGCAATTAACTTTACTGCAAATGGTGTTAACCAACCGTTAACTTATTTATGGAGTAATGGAGCAACAACAGAAGATATTTCTGGATTATCTGCAGGAAACTATACTGTAGTTGTTACTGATAATACTGGATGTGCTGACTCCACTACATTCAATCTTAATAATATTAGTAGTATGAATATTACTAGTATAGTAACAGATGTTACTTGTACCGGTGGCAATAATGGAGCTATTTCAATTACAACTTCTGGAGGAACATCACCATATGTTTACTCTTGGGATAACGGAGCTTCTACTGAAGATATAAATACACTTACAGCTGGCAACTACGTTTTATCTATAACTGATGGTTCAGGGTGTCAATTTTCTGAAAACATTACAGTAGGTACATTAGCTCCTATTTTAATTACATTAAACAATTCTGATAATGAATTTTGTGGTCAAATGAATGGTTCTTTAAATATTGATGTTTCTGGAGGTTCTGGATCGTATGGATATAGTTGGGATAACGGATCAAGCACACAAGATATTTCAAATATAATTGCAGGTACTTATGAATTAACTGTAACAGATGCTAATGGATGTCAATCCATTCAAAGTTTCAATATTATAAATGATGTTTCTAATTGTAGTGCATATTGTTTTTTAACAATAGCTTCAACTGTAACTGATGAAAATTGTGGAAATGGAACCGGAACAATTGATGTAACGGTTTCTCAAGCTACACAACCTTATATTGTATCATGGAATACAGGAGAAACAATTGAAGATTTGACCAGTTTAAATGCAGGAACTTATATAATAACAGTAACTGATGCTAACCAGTGTGTTGAAACAGTAAACATAATAGTTGGTAACAATACAGGAACTCTTGATATATCATCTAACCAAACAGCAAATGAAAACTGTGGTAATAGTGATGGATCGATAGATATAACAGTTACTGGAGGAACACTACCCTATACTTTTGCTTGGGATAACGGAGCTGTTACTGAAGATGTTTCTAATCTTACTGCTGGCATTTATGTAATTACTGTTACAGATGGTAACGGATGTACTTTCAGTACTTCTTACACAATAATCAATAACACTGGAAGTCTTGCAGCAGCTGTTCAAATAAATAATGAGACTTGTGGAAATACTTCCGGTTCAATTAATTTAACTGTAACAGGAAATGCTGGAGCCTTATCTTATTTATGGAGTAATGGAGCAACTACTCAAGATATTAACAACTTAGCTGCCGGATTATATTCTTGTACTATTACAGATGCTAATAGTTGTGAGTTAATTACTTCTCAATATAATTTAATTAATGAGTCAAGTACTCTTCTTCTTTCTAATACTGTTATTACTAATGAAAATTGCAGTAATGGTTTAGGTGAAATAAATCTGACAATACAAGGTGGATCTGCTCCTGTCACTTATGCATGGAGTAATACTGAAACTACAGAAGATATTACTGGTTTATCAGCAGGAACATTCTCTTGTACAATTACAGATATTAGTGGTTGTGAGGTTCAAACAGGAACATTAAACCTATTTAATACTCCTGGAAATTTGGACATCACAACTGACCTTGTTACTGATGAAATTTGCAACAATGTTTCAGGTGCTATTAATGTAACAACAACTGGAGGATTAGCCCCTATTACTTATTCTTGGAGTAACGGATCTACATCTGAAGACATTTCAAACTTAACAGCTAATTCTTATAATTTAACTGCAACTGATGCTAATGGATGTGTGTTTAATCATAGCGAAATTGTAAATAACACTTCAGGTACTTTACAATTAGATAACGCTGTTTTAACTGATGAAAATTGTAATAATGGAACAGGTTCAATTGATTTATTTATTAGTGGTGGATCTTTACCTTATACATTTGCATGGAATAACGGAGAAACTACTGAAGATATTTCGTCATTATCTGCAGGCAATTATGATGTAACTATTACTGACTTTAATGGCTGTCAGGTTTCAGGAATGTATACTATTAGCAATATAACAGGAACATTAGCAGTAACAGCTTTAGGAACTGCAGAAAACTGTTCTAATGGTGCTGGATCAATTGACATAACTGTTACTGGTGGAACTCCTAACTACACTTATTTATGGAGTAATGGAGCTACAACTGATGATCTAACAGGAATTTTTGGAGGAACATACTCTTGTACAATTACTGATGATAACAGTTGTACTGTATTAACTGGAAATATTGTAATCAATAATAACCCAGGGAATTTAACAGTAGCTAACATAACTTCAGATGAATCTTGTGGAAACGGAACTGGAACAATCAATCTAAATGTAGCTGGAGGATCTCCTAACTACACTTACAGTTGGTTACCTAACGTAAGTTCTGGAACTACTGCATCAGGGTTATCTGCAGCAACGTATCTTTATACAATTACAGATGTTAACGGTTGTTCAATAACAGATTCTTCTGAAGTGTTTAATAATACAGGAACACTTGCATTAGATAACTTTAGTGTTACAGATGAAATTTGTGGAAACGGAATAGGTGCTATTGACTTAACTGTTTCTGGTGGTGCAGCTCCAGTAACCTATTTATGGAGTAATGGTTCTACTACAGAAGATATCTCAGGACTATCTTCAGGAACATTCTCTTGTATCATATCTGATAATAATGGATGTTCTGTTAGTACTAGTAATATTAATGTGAGTGATAATGCTGGAACTTTATCAATAGATAACATCGTAATAATAGATGAATCTTGTGGAAACACTTCTGGAGGAATAAACATTACAATAACAGGGGGATCAACACCATATACTTTCTTATGGAACACCGGAGCAACTGCTGAAGATATACTAACTGGTTTATCTGCTGGAAATTACTTTTGTGATGTTACAGATGCAAACGGATGTAGTGTTCAAGTTCAAGCCACTGTTCAAAACACTCAAGGATCTCTTTCTACTCTTTCTAATATTGTAACAGATGAAACTTGTAGTGCAATAAATGGCGCAATTGATTTAAATCCTCAAGGTGGATCAACACCCTACTCTTTCGTTTGGAGTAATGGTGAAACAACAGAAGATTTAACTGGAATTACTGCTGGAAATTACACAGTAACAATAACTGATATTGGAGGATGTTCTTTAATTGAAAACTTTACCGTGTTAAATAATGGTGCAAATATTCTTATCAATAACGTAACAATAAACAATGAAATTTGTGGAAATAGTGCTGGAGGAATTGATATCTCAATACAAAGTGGTGCATCACCATTTACTTTTAATTGGAGTAATGGAAGTACGTCAGAAGATTTAACCAATGTTGTTGCCGGAAACTATTCTGTTACAGTTACTGATGCAAACGGATGTTCAACAAGTGGTTCTTTCTCTATTGATGAGAATACAGGATCTTTAGAAATTAATTCTTTTACAGTTGTAGATGAAGTTTGTGGTGATGGAAACGGATCTATTGATCTAGAAATATCTAATGGAGCTTTGCCTTGTTGTTCTTATACTTTAGATATGCAAGATTCTTTTGGAGATGGTTGGGATGGAGCTTCTATTGATGTTACTATTAATGGAGCTGCTTATGGAAACTTTACATTTACAACAGGTAACACTTCAGTTCAATCAATACCTGTATGTTCTGGAGAATTGCTAGAATTAACATACAATACTGGAGCCTTTGAAAATGAGCACTCATACTCTTTAACAGATGC
The DNA here is from genome assembly GCA_913048175.1 of uncultured Flavobacteriales bacterium. GTDB lineage: Bacteria > Bacteroidota > Bacteroidia > Flavobacteriales_E > Vicingaceae. The sequence continues at coordinate 12,075 of CAJWVX010000035.1, forward strand.
CAATGGAAATGCTGTTTTTTCTGCTAGCGCTCCACCAACTGCTGGTTTAGCTTATTCTAATAATGCAGTCTGTCCATCATCTAATCCTGCTGTAACTTACAACTGGAACAATGGAGAAACTACAGAAGATTTAACAAATCTTAATTCAGGATTCTATTCAGTATTAATTACTGATGCTAATGGTTGTTCTATTGATACTTCTGGAACAGTTCAAAACATAACTGGTGGATTTACTGCTAATTTAACCGGAACAACAGATGAGAATTGTGCTGATGCTACCGGAACAATAAACATTACTGTTTCTGGAGGTTCTCTTCCTTATACTTTCGCTTGGGATAATGGTGCAACTTCAGAAGATTTATCCAACCTATCTGCTGGCAACTATATTTTAGTTGTTACTGATGCTACAGGATGTTCAGCAAACATTACCGCTACAGTTAATAACATTAGTGGAACATTAGCAATAACTAATGCGGTTACAAATGATGAAGTTTGTAATAATGGTGTTGGATATATTGATTTAACAGTTACAGGTTCTGCAACACCATTTTTATACTTATGGGATAATGGAGCAACTACTCAAGATTTAGCTGGATTATCTGCTGGAACATACATCGTAACAATAACTGATGCTACAGGATGTAATTTAGTTCAAAGTTATACTGTCAATAATATTAGTGGAACATTAGCAATAACTAATGCGATAACTAATGATGAAAATTGTTTTGATGGAAGTGGTTTAATTGATTTAACGATCAGTGGCGGAGCTACTCCTTATTCTTATTTATGGAATAATGGTGAAACTACAGAAGATATTTCTTCATTATCTAGCGGAAATTATGACATAACAATAACTGATGCAAATGGGTGTCAATTAATGCAAGCATATAATATCAATGATGTAAATGGAACATTAGCTTTAACTAACGTTACAAGTAATGATGAATTTTGCAATGATGCAACAGGTTCAATTGATATCTCAGTAACCAGTACTTTAACTCCCCTAACCTTCTTATGGGATAATGGAGCAACAACAGAAGATATTTCTGGATTATCTGCAGGAACTTACACTGTAACAATAACTAATCCTAATGGATGCTCTATTGATACTTCTGTAACAATAGTAAATACTACTGGTGCATTTGCTGTAAGTTTAATTGCAACAACGGATGAAAATTGTGGTGATGCAACTGCAACTATTGACATAGCAGTTTCTGGTGGCTCAACTCCATATACTTTTGCTTGGGATAACGGAGCAGTTACTGAAGATTTAACTAACCTTTCTGCTGGTAACTATACTGTTGTTGTAACAGATGCCTCAGGATGTTCAACAAACTTGAATGTAACTGTAAATAATAATAGTGGAACACTCTTAGTATCTAATGTTATTACTAATGATGAAAACTGTTCTGATGGAACTGGTTCAATTGATATAACAGTTACAAGTACATCAAATACTTACCTATGGAACAATGGGGCGACTACAGAAGATCTTTCTGGCTTATCTGCAGGAAACTACACGGTAACAATTACCGATTTAAGTGGTTGTCAATTAGTAGCGTCATACACCGTTAATAATAACAATGGAGGCCTTGATATTACTTATACAAGTAATGATGAAGTATGTAATAATGCTCAAGGAGATATTATTGCTACAGTATCTGGAGGTATTGCGCCATATATAATAACGTGGACTGGTGCTACTCCTATTAGCTGTTGTACTTATACCTTGGATATGTTTGACTCAAGTACTTCATGGAACGGAGCATCTGTTGATGTTACTATCAATGGAGTTAACGTAGGAAACTTTACCGTGTTAGGAGGTGGAGCTAACACAGGAACGTTTAGCGTATGTGATGGTGATGCTATTGAGTTATTTTGGAATAGCGGAGCTTTTGATAATGAAGCGTCTTTTAACTTGTTAGATGCTGGTGGAAACGTCATTTTTGCACAAGGTACTAGTCCAACTGTTGGTTCTATATTTACAGGTACAGGAAACTGCCCTGCAATATCAAGCAATCCTTCTACTCTAAACAATTTATCTGGTGGAACTTATTATATATCTGTAACAGATTTTAGTGGTTGTACAATTACAGATTCTGTTATTATTAATAATACATTACTAATTACAACTTCAGGAACTGCATCAGATGCTTCTTGTTTAACTTGTCCTGATGGTACAATTGACATTACTGCTAGTGGTGATGCTCCTTTTATCTTTAACTGGAGTAATGGAGCAAGTTCAGAAGATCTGAATTCTTTAACTCCTGGTGATTATTATGTAAACATTGTTAGTGCTTCTGGTTGTACAGATAGTTTATTCTTTACAATTGGATTCCCTGTAGGAATTGATGCAGCTAATGCTAACTGGTTTGTTAACCTTTACCCTAACCCAGCAAACGAAGAGTTTACATTAGCTTATAACTTTAGAACAAACTCTGAAGTACGTTATACAATATTTAATGTTATTGGTGAATTAGTTCATGATGAGAAAATAAAATCTACAACTGGTGAAATAACAATAAGTGCTGAAAAAATGGAAGCTGGAGTCTACTTTATACAGTTAACAAATGATGAGCATAAGGAAAATATTAAGCTAATTATTGCTAAATAAAAGATTACAACTAATTAATGATAAAGTCCTTTGGAGAAATTCAAAGGACTTTTTTATGCATAATTTATTCCGCTGTTGCACCAGCTAATAATTAACAATTATACTTTTATTACCACCTACTTTCTATCGTTAGCTTATTATTTTTATAAGATATTATATCCCGAAGCAAAAGAAAAACAACTTGACTTTCTCCTTAAAAAATGATAGTTTTGCTTAACAGTATGTAAGTCTGAATTTATCCTGGACTAGTCGAAATATTGAAACTTTCCTAACAATTACGTTAGCAACAATAAGTGAATATTTATCAATACAATAAAAACTTTTTAAGTGTTAAACAACATTAAACTCAATTAGAAAATTGTGGGAAGAAAAGAAGATGACATTGAGCAAATTTATACTGATACTACTAAAGAAAATTCTAGACTAAGGTTTAGAGCTCAATATGGAATTAAAGAAGAATTAAGGGATATTTGGAATTGAATATACAATACATGAAATTATGTGGCTTAAAAATAGAGCTATGGAGAAATTTAAATATAGGATGCAAGCTAAATTGTTAAATTGGGTAGAAGAGATATTGAGAATTTCATACAACAATAAAATACACCACAAAAACTTAAGGATCAAGATAAATACAATAGTGTTTATGGTTCTTTTGTTTACCCCCGATTTTATATCTTGTCAAACCCCTCCCTCTCTTGGTCTGGCTTATAGGTTTGTTGTTTTTGCCGCACCTGGAGCTCTCAACAGTACAGGGTTATCACCAATGAGTAACGGTGATGTTGGAACAAGTGGAGGCGATATTATAGGTTTTTATAATGTAGTTGGGCAGAAGCATAGACCTAGTGATTTAACGACCCAATGTGCATTGGATATAGCTGCTGCATACAGTAATTTAAATGCTCAGACACCTTTAGTAAGCCATCCTGTTGCCCTTGGAGGAGGCGAGGTGCTTACTCCAAATATTTATTTTCTTGACGGGGCATCTACTTTAACCGATACACTTACTTTAGATGGGGAAGGCGACTCTAATGCTTGTTTTATAATTAAAATAAATGGTGCTTTTGGACCAGCGATAGGATCGGTCGTTAATTTAATTGGACAAACTCAAGCCTGTAATGTTTTTTGGAGTATAATTGGAGGAGCAACCTTTGGTGCAAACGTCAATTTTAAAGGTAATATAATTATGGCAGGTGCAGCGGTAATTGGTAAAGGATGCAATATTGAAGGTAGAGTACTTACTCTTAATGGAGCTGTTAATGCAGACGAGTTAACAGCTAACATACCCTCCACTCTTAGTAGCCTCCCTTCTGTAACTCGCATACCTTTCGAACCAGTAATGGGAACAACTAGGTGTTGGGCATTACTAACTGAAGAAGGTGCAGTTACAGATGCAGGACTATCAAATTCAGTTATTGTTGGTCATATTGGAACAAACGTAGGCGCTGTTAATGGTTTTGATCCATTATTAGTAACTGGTAGTATTCATTCTAGTCCTGATGATTCTACCGCGCAAGCAAGTACAGATTTGAATATACTTTTTAGTTATCTTAGTACTATGCCTTATGACATTGAATTATTGAACCCACTACAGCTTGGAAATAGTCAAGTATTTACTCCTAATGTATACTTCTCAAAAACAGCTGCAACACTTACCGATACCATTTTTTTAGATGGACAAGGGGACTCCGATGCTAGGTTTTTGATTCGTATAGGAGGTGCACTTATTACAGGGTCTTCACCACAGGTTGTTCTTTTAGGAGGAACACAGGCAAAAAATGTATTCTGGCTAACAGAAGGTGGAGTTACCGTTAGCGCAGGTGATGGTACGATCATCGGAGAAATTGTTGCTCATAATGGTGCAATTACCTTACATTCTGGAGTTACTCTTCATGGTAGAGGACTTTCTTCATTTGGAGGCATTACTACTTACGATGTAGATGTTGTTAGTGAGCTTTGTGCTCTTTTTTTATTACCTATTGAGTTGTTAAGTTTTACTGCCAAAGTAAAATATGGGTATGTTCAGTTTAATTGGGTTACAGCAACAGAAAATAACAATGATTATTTTAATATTGAGCGCTCTGTCGATGGAATTAACTTTACGTCAATAGATAAAATAAAGGGTGCTGGAAATAGCACACAAGTGTCAAACTATTCAACAATTGACTATATTCCACTAAATGGAATATCTTACTATCGTTTAAAGCAGACAGACTATGACGGTAAAATTAGCTATTCTAAGATAGAGGCAGTAAATGTTAAGATTAGGGATAATTTTGTTTTTAATATCTATCCAAATCCATTTTCTAGTGAAACAGTTTTGCATACTAATGAAAACTTAAAAAAGGCAAGTGTAGTCGTTTACAATTTTTGCGGTCAAATCGTACACAAAATAAAAAATATTTCAGGAAATACAATTGCTTTGGATTGTAAAAAAATATCAAATGGACTCTACTTTATTCATTTGATTCAAGACAGTAAAATAATAGCTACTGATAAATTAATAATTACCGATTAACGAAAAAATTCTGAAATATTTCAGAATCAAATAACTATTTCCAAAAAGCTTTAACATTTCATTTTGATTGTGATTAGCTATCCTTATTTGACGATATTTAGCTTGGGAAACCTCCCATAGATGGTTAATAATATGTTATAACAATTACTTTTTCATAGAGAATTAAAAGAAACCTATTTCATATCCCGAAGCAAAAAAAAACGACTTGACTTTCTCCTTAAAAAACGATAACTTAGCTCAACAAAATGTAAGAAACATTAAACCGTTTCCAACAAAGGTGTTAAGCGAACTCAAAAAAGATCCCTCAGCATTGAAAATTATCTTCGCTGAAAATGCAAATTCAGATGGCGTAGATTTTCAAAGCACATCCTTTTTCAGTGTTTTTTTCGTTTCACTCAAAATAAACCTCAAAAACATGCTTTTTCAAGATTTTATGTGGATTTCTAAAACCTCAACACAAAATCCTCTTTACTTAAATCACTATTAAAGAATACAATACCCACAAAAAACAGATCAACTGTTGATGTGATTTTAGGATGCATTTTAATTTCTTCCCAAGCGGCTGTCATTCCTTCGCTCCAATGGATGTCATCAAAAACAAAAATGGTTTTGTTATGCGCTTTTTCTACGCACCAATTAAAGTAATTGATAGTAGCTTCTTTTTGATGGTTTCCATCAAAAAAAACAAAATCTAATTGGTTGGTTTTAGATAAATAATTAGGTAAAAAATGATCGAAATTATCATTGATTAATTCAATGTTTTCAAATCCTATTTTATCAAAATTTATTTGAGCTACTTTACTTGTACTCGGACAACCCTCTACAGTTGTTACCTTCATCTTTTTATTGGAACCCGCTAAATACAAAGTACTTATCCCTAAAGAAGTTCCTAATTCTAAAATTGAGTTGGGCTTAAAATGATTAACTAATCTAAATAACAACTGTCCGTATTTAGGTGCTTTAACCGTATTCTTAGCAACATCTTTAATCTTTCTTTTATTGGAGGAGTTTACTTTAGAACCTGCCCCATGATCTTCTATGGTTATTTCCATATCAGTCATTAGTAATTTAGATCGGATAGATTCTATATCGTTATAAATATAAAAAGGGTTTTCATCAGTAATAACATCTAAATAAAAACGAAATAAATAAGGCGAATGGATATTATGTTCGTTTCCCGATTTGAAACGATACTTGACATATTTTAATAAAAAATTTAACTTACTCACCCTACAAAAATAAACGTAATAATATAAAATCATAGAAATAAGAAATTAAAACTATTTTTGCTAAAACTTTAGTGGAATGAGAATAGTTATTGCCGGTGCTGGAGAGGTAGGTTTCCATTTGGCAAAAATGATGAGCAACGAGGCTCAGAACATCTATATTATTGATGACAATGAGGACAGACTAAACTATGTTCAGTCTCAAATAGACGTTTATGGTGTAAAGGGAAATGCTAAGAACATTAATATTCTTAAAGAAGTTAAAGTAGAAAACTGTGATTTATTAATTGCAGCTACTTCATCTGAAGAAACAAACCTTTTAGTTTGTATCAACGGTAAAAAGTTAGGCGCAAAAAGAACAATAGCCAGAATCAGTAATTACGAAGGTATTGATACTGAAATGCGTGACTTCTATGAAAGTTTAGGGGTGGATACCGTTATTTCGCCTGTTGAATTAGCATCAAAAGAAATAAAACGATTAATCGGACAGTCTGCTTTTACCAATGATTATGAATTTGAAGGAGGTAAATTAACCGTTTTTGGAATTACTATTTCACCCAACTCTCCATTAAAAGATAAATCTGTTGTAGAAACAACTTACCTCAACCCCAACCGATCTTTTAAACCAATTGCGCTTTTAAGAAAGGATAAAACAATTATGGTACAGGGTGATACCAAACTGTTACAAAACGATATTGTTTACTTTATTTCTACTCCAGAAAGTATAGATCAGATTACAAGTATTTGCGGACAAGAATGTTACGAGATTAAGAATATAATGATCTTAGGAGGAAGTAGAATTGGTGTTTTAACTGCAGAGCTTTTAGAAAAAGATTATAACGTTATTCTAATAGAAAAAGATAGAAAGAAAGCAGAACAAATAGCCGAAAGACTAAAGAAAACACTGGTAATTAATACCGATGGCACAAATGTTCAGGCTTTAGAAGAAGAAAATATAGAAGATATGGATGCTTTCATCTCTGTTACTGGAGATTCTGAGACAAACATAATTACCTCTTTAGTTGCAAAATCACACGGAGTTAAAAAGACTATTGCAGGGGTTGAAAACATAGATTACATCAACCTTTCTCACAACATTGGTATTGATACACTGATTAACAAAAAAATGATTGCGGCAAGTAACATTTTTAAATTTATTAGAAAAGGTGAAGTTGAAGAAATTGCTAGTCTTCATGGTGTTGATGGAGAAATTATTGAATTTACTGTTAAGGCAGGAACAAAGATCACTTCTAAACCATTAAGACATCTTAAAATGCCAGAATCGACTAATATTGCAGGAGTAATAAGAGGCAACGAAGGTTTTATTCCTTTTGGTGGTTTCCAACTCAAAGAAGGTGATAAAGCGGTTGTATTTACACTAAAACAATCTATTAAAGAAATAGAGAAGCTTTTCCATAAATAAAATGCCTAAAAGTTTAATTAATATTAAAGTTGTAACCAACATTGTTGGTGGTTTAATAATTATATCTGGAGCGCTAATGTCATTAGCTATTCCAGTATCTCTTTATTATAAAAGTGATGATTTATATGCTATTTCATTAGCTTCAATTATCACTCTATTATCAGGATTAGGTTTAAAATTAACTACTCGTAATCATAAAAATGACGAAGTAAAAAAGCGTGAAGGCTATTTAATTGTTGGTTTGGGCTGGTTAGCAATGACTCTTTTTGGAACCCTACCCTATGTAATTTCTGGAGCAATTCCTGATTACACCAATGCTTTTTTCGAAACCATTTCTGGTTTAACAACAACAGGAGCTTCTATTTTAAACGATATAGAAAGCTTACCAAAAGGCATTCTGTTTTGGCGAAGTATGACGCAATGGATAGGTGGAATGGGAATTATTGTATTAACTATTGCCATTTTACCTCTTTTAGGAGTTGGAGGAATGGAATTATTTGCATCAGAATCTCCTGGACCAACAAAAGATAAGATTCATCCTAGAATTAAAGAAACGGCTAAACGCTTATGGTTTATCTATTTTTCTTTAACAGTATTACAGTGTATCATGTTAATGTTTGCTGGTATGGATTTTTATGATGCTATCAATCATTCCTTAACAACAATGTCTACTGGTGGATTCTCTACTAAACAAGCAAGTATAGCAGCTTTTGATTCTCCAATAATCGAATACATAGTTATTGCCTTTATGTTTATTGCAGGAACCAACTTTACCCTACTCTACTTTGGTTCAAAATTAAAAATCAGAAAATTTTGGGAAAACGATGAGTTTAAATGGTATGCAGCTGCTGTAGTTATTTTATGTGCTTCAATAGTTCCGGTAATCTATCTGGGAGATTTTGAAAAAGCATTTAGAGACTCTTTATTTCAGGTAGTTAGTATTTTAACTACTACTGGTTTTGCTACTACAGATTTTACCACTTGGGGATCATTTGTATCCTTCATTTTCTTTTTGTTACTTTTTACTGGAGCCAGTGCAGGTTCTACTAGTGGGGGAATGAAAATTGTAAGAATTGTACTCTTAATGAAGAATGGATTTTTAGAGTTTAAAAGAAGGTTGCATCCCAATGCTATTGTACCAGTAACACTAAACAACCAAGCTGTATCTTCTAAAATTATATACAACTTATTAGCCTTTGTGTTCTTCTATCTTTTTCTATTTGTTACAGGATCTATTGCCCTAACGTTTTTCGGTTTAGAATTTAAAGAAGCTTTAAGTGCGGCTGCAACATCAATTGGCAATGTTGGTCCAGGAATTGGAAAATTAGGCCCGTCAGGCAATTTCTATAAGTTACCAAATGCTGCCAAATGGATTTTAACTGTTTTAATGTTAATGGGAAGATTAGAACTTTTTACAATAGCTATATTGTTTACTCCTTATTTTTGGAAAAGGAATTAATATTATTGACCTAAGATATCTTTTATTAAAGAACAACATGCAACCTCTAAACCATTCTAATCGTTTTAAGTCTAATTAATTTAGTGTATAATCACCATGAAGAAAACACTTTTTATTGGCTTACTATTTTTTGCTTTAACGTACTCAGCTAGCGGCCAAGAATTTTTAGGCTTAAAACAAAGTAATTATGCTGGTATAATGGGATCTGATTTAAATGCAGCCTCTATTACTGATAGCAGATTTAAATTCGATTTACTCTTATTTGGTGGTCATGTTGGAGTATTTAATAATCACATGCAATTTAATACTCGGAAAATGCCTTATTGGTGGATTAACTCTTTTAACGAAGATGATCTCAAAGCGAATGAATGGCTGAATAATGGAGATTTAGAAAAATTAGTCTCTGTCGATTCTACCGATTCTTTTAAATCAAGAGGTTTAGGTCAATTATTTGAAATTGATAATGGAAATCAAGAAAGATCCATTTTTGTAAATGCTGAGTTTGACGTTCTAAACTTTATGCTCTCCATTGGTAAAAAAAGAGCTATTGGATTTCAGGTTAGAAGTCGTTCATTATTAAATATTGATGATGTATCACCAGAATTAATCCGATTAGGATCAAATGAATTTGATTTCCCAAATGTGTTCGATATTGACATCTCAGATGAAAACATAAACCTATCTATGAATTCTTGGATTGAATATAATTTTAATTATGCCCAAGTAATGATAGATAAAGAACAACATTTCTTAAAAGCTGGTGGTAAACTAAAGCTTTTACAAGGAGTTGCTGCAGCTTATCTTCATTCATCAGACTTGAATTTTAACATTAAAAATGATACCACATCTAATTCCATTTCTGGTAATTTTGATTATGGTTACTCAGAGAATCTTGGAGGCTATGTTGAAAACAATAATTCCCAAGAGCAGTTTTCAGCTGGAGGCATTACAAATTTCGCTTCAAAGCTAGGCCTAGGATTTGATGTTGGAATGGTATATGAATGGCGTCCGAATTGGAAAAAATATAAGTATGACATGGATGGTAAAACAGACATTTGGATGCGAGATAAAAACAAGTACAAACTTAAAATTGGAGCAGCCATTAATGATATTGGAGGTATGCGCTACCAAAAAGGTGGAGGTAGTAATAACTTCAGTTTAAATGTAGATGTATTTGATTTACAAAAATTTGATAATACTCAAGGATTTAGATCGTTGGACTCTACCCTTCTTAACTTTGCAGATTCAGGTTTTGTAACTTTCGATAATAACGATGATAAAGAATTTTATATGAACCTGCCTACGCATGTTAATTTTGATATTGATTATCATATACACAAGAACTTCTATGCCAATTTTTACACTAGACTTAACATGAAGTTTGGTAATGATGAAAATACAGTTCATTACCCTACAAGTTTTGCAGTTACCCCAAGATTGGATCATAAAAAATGGGGAGTATCTATTCCTTTATCCTACAATAAAGTTGCAGGATTTAGAACAGGTGTTGCAATAAGACTTTGGAACTATTTAAGTGTCGGAACGGGTGATTTCATTCCATTAATTGCACCAGGAAAGGATATAAATATTAGAGGAGTTGATGTTTTCTTTACCTTAAGAGCTCCTATTCTATTTAAGGCACCAAAAGATAGAGATAAAGACAAAGTATCTGACAAACTAGATAAGTGTATTGATATACCGGGAAGTTGGGATTTATTAGGTTGTTCTGATGTTGACAAAGATGGAGTTTTAGATCAAAACGATAGTTGTGTTACCGATTCTGGTTTAGTTAAATTTAACGGATGTCCTGACTCTGATGGTGATGATATTATAGATAAAGAGGATGACTGTCCGAATACAGCAGGGCTTTTTAAATTTAATGGTTGCCCAGATACAGATGGTGATGGTTTAATGGATAAAGAAGATAATTGCCCTGAATTTCCTGGACCAATAGAAAATAAAGGTTGTCCTTATAAATTATTACAAACAGTGGATGAAATGGGCAACATCCTAGAAACTGATACACTTTTATTAGGTCAGGAATTATTTAGGTTTGAGAACTTGTCCGCAGATAAGAGTCAACTGTTCTTACTTGAGGATAATGACGATAGCGAGTTTATTAGAATAATAATGGGTAACGATACTATTACTGCTAGTAGAACTAAAAATGGATATTTCTATAAGCATATTCCTTATGCACCCATAAAAATAGACCTAATAGAAGAAGAGGAAGAAATTCTAAAGGCAGCATTTGATAATCTAGAATTTAAAACTGGTAAAGCTATAATTAAACAAAGCTCTTTTGCATCTCTAGAAAACCTTGCTACATTACTTATAAAGAAGCCAGATTGGAGAATTCTAATAACAGGTCATACAGATAGTCAAGGTAAAGCTTCAAGTAATTTAAAACTATCTAAAAAAAGAGCTAAATCTGTTGCTACACTATTAGTGCTAAATGATGTTTTAAAGGATAGAATTGAAACTGAATGGTTCGGAGAAACAAAACCTATAGCTGACAATAAGACTAAAGTAGGTCGTCAGAAAAATAGAAGAGTTGAAATGAAGGTATTGTAAATCAGCTAAATAAGAATAAAATATACGGTTAATCTTCAATATGATAATTATCGACTCGATTTTGTTTATTACCATTTGTAAAAAAAAACGCTAAATAATTGTTTAAAAAAGATTCTATTTTTTTCACCTTATAATACAGTTCTCTCATGTTTTAAAAGTTAATTACACTCAAATATAGTGAAATATCATAAGTAAATAAACAGTATAATTACCTATAAAAAGATGGGGAATTAACCTAACAATCAACATGTTTAAGACTATTTGTCCACTTAATTGGGCTTTACTTAAGTGCAATAACCATTTTGGACACAACAACTAGGTGTATTTTCTAAAAAAGAGATTACAACTAACCTCTCATCCAACACCAAAAGGAATTACAATAAATCCAACAAGGAAGCTTTAATCATTTATTTTGATAGCATGGATGTAACGGAATATATTAACTTCTTTAAGGTTCATATTAAAAACCCGGTTTCTGAATTTCATTATTCTTTTTTAGAGCAGATAATGACCAAAAGCATTAAACAAAACAAAGGTTTTATAGCTCTAGTAAAACACGAAAATGAAATAATAGCGGTTTCTTTAATTCTAAAATCTAATAACCGATTAATATATAGAACAGGAACATCCAACCAAAAAGGAAAAGACTTAAAAGCAATGTTTTTCTTAGTAGAATCTATTCTTATAACATATCAAAACAAAAACTATTTCTTAGATTTTGAAGGTTCCGAATTAGAAGGTGTAGCAAGATTTCACAAAGGGTTTGGAGCTCAAAATAATCCATATTATTACTACAAGAAGTATAATAATAAATTGTTGAAGGTTTTGAAAAAGTGAACTTTACTAATTTAAGAAAATGAGATTTATTACATTATTATTAATTGGAATTCCATTTCTTGGTTGCGGACAATCGTAGATGGAAAAATCTTACCTAACTGTCCTTGAAATTAATATTTGAATGGATGAAATTGACTCGGACAAATCGGTAATGGAAGAATTTCCCGATGGAGTTAAACTATATTATGGGTTCAATCTTGATTTTAGTAATTACAAGCTATATAACAATGAAAATCAAGAACTAAATATGTTAACATATACTGAATATTCAGACACTACTCTTAGCTTTATTTTTTTGCTATAAAGACATTAATCCAATAATCGCATAATTAAAAGAAAAGCCCAACACTTATATAGAAGAAATCCTTCATCCAAAAGAGGATAAAGAAAAAGAGATTTACCGAAAGAGAAAGTATACGGTAGAACCTGTTTTTGGAATAATAAAAGAAGGTTTAGTATTCAGAAGGTTTTCTTTTAAAGGAGAAGAAAACATAGATAATGAATGGGGATTGGTTTGTTTTGCTGACAACTTGAAGAGGATTTTTAACCTGAAACTTGTCTAAAATGGCTGTTTCACCAAAAAAACCCCTCAAAATGGCGAATAGCCACTTTCGACACCTCATATATTTGTTTAAAGAAATATATGAGGTGTATTAATCTAACAAAATTGATTTCTATATACTCTTATACTAAAAGTCCGACAGGCTACTAGGCTAATGTTATAGCCCCCAATAAGATAGGAGTGTTATTCTAAATTTCAAATAATACCTTT
>CAJWVX010000036.1 GCA_913048175.1 uncultured Flavobacteriales bacterium
ATATTCTGTTATTGCTTCTGGACCAATATCTAATCCCATCCATCCATCAGGAATTTCAAAAGTAGAACAAGTTTGGGTATTTGCTTCATTACTAAAATTGTCAGCTGCCACTGTATCAGAAGGTATTAAGATAGAAACGTTGTTTGCTTTTGCTTTCTCTAAAATTTCTTTTGCGGTTTGGATAAAATCATCCTCAACTAAAGAATTTCCCGTTTTACCACCTAGTGCCTTTGCAAAAGTGTAAGCCATTCCTCCTCCAATAATTATGTTATCTACTTTTTCTAATAAACTTTCGATAATAATTATTTTAGAAGAAACTTTTGCTCCTCCCACTATTGCAGTAACAGGTTTTTGACCTTCAGTTAAAACTTTGGCAACACTTTCAATTTCTTTTTCGATTAGGTAGCCAAACATTTTTTCGATAGGAAAAAACTCAGCAATAATTGCAGTTGATGCATGAGCCCTATGCGCAGTACCGAAAGCATCATTAATATAGACATCACCATGTTTAGCTAGTTGTCTTGAAAAATTTTGATCACCTGCCGTTTCGTGCTTATAAAAACGAAGGTTTTCTAATAAAAGGATTTCTCCGCTTTTTAAATTAGAAGAAGTTGTTATCGAATCTTCACTTATACAGTCGTCAACAAAAGTTACCGGAACTCCAGCTAGCTCTTCAACGCGCTTTACAATATGTTTTAAAGAAAATTTATCTTGAGGGCCACTTTTTGGTCTTCCTAAATGCGACATTAAAACAACAGAGCCGCCACCTTCTAATATTTTTTTAATTGTAGGTATTGCTGCACGAATTCTTGTGTCATCAGTAATTTCTAAATTTTCATTTAGAGGGACATTAAAATCTACTCTAATTAATGCTTTTTTGTTGTTGAAGTTGTAATTGTGAATGTTTTGCATATCAAAAAAATATTGAAGGGTAAAGATAATTTTTTGAATTAAAACAATATAGCTAAACTCAATAATAATTACTTTTGGTAGCAACTTAGAACAATTAATTAGAACTTATTTATTTTTTATAAAAGATGAAAAGAAACTTACTATTATTAATAAATATTATTTTGGTTACTCAGTGTTTTTCACAGCTGTATGTGAAGATTAAGCCTAGTTATAATAAATCATTAGGAGGACAAGTCTTAACAAGAATAGGGTCTATAGAGTATACTCCCGGATTAACTGAGATAACTGAAAAGATAGAAAATGTGAATGGTAGTTTAGGGCAGGGATATATGGGTAACTTGTCATTTGGTTACAGTTTTACTCGTCAGTTTAGCATGGAGTTGGGAGTTTCATATCTAAAAGGGGAGGAGACACAATCGAGTTACTCCGTTAGGAATTCAAACTCCGTAGAAACTTCAACATACAGCTTAACAGGTGATCTATTGTCTTTCGAGCCAGCCTTCGTTTTCTCTTCAAAAGAAAAAGATTCTTTTAGAACCTATGTTTCTTTAGGTTTTCCTATTAGTAATGTTTCATACAATACGTATTTTGTTGGTAGGGGAGGCAATTCAGGGAAAACGGAGGAAATAGAAGAAAGGTTTATAGGTTCTATTAATGTTGGTGTTTCCACGAAAATTGGTATTTCAAGAAGGTTAAATAAAAGTTTGGAATTATTTGGTGAAATTGGGTTCACCTATATTAATTTTTCCCCAAACGAAAGTGAGATTGTTATCTACAATGTAAGTGGGAATGATTTATTGTCAACTCTTAGTACATCAGAGCTGAAATCTACTTATAAGAAGAGTGTTGTAACAGATTATAATTATGAAAATGGTCAGTGGGTTGAAAGTTATAGTGAAAACAAAGCTCGGATTCGCCAAAAATTTAACACTCCTTTCTCATACCTTTCCTTTTCATGTGGTATCAAGTTTTATCTATTTGATAAAGAGTATAATGGGAGGGAATTAAATAAAAATGATTATGCATTGTAGCCCAGTGAAATCATAAAGTTTATGAGCGCTTGTATTGAATTATTGAATGAATTTTATAAGCAAATAACAATTGTCCTTAAAAATTGGGTATTGTTATTAAATAACGAATTAAAAGAGAGTTAAACTCAATAATAATTACTTTTGAAAGCAATGCAGTTCAAGAATGTAATAGGACATGAAAAAGTAAAACTCAGGCTAATTAACTCTGTTAAAGAGGAAAGAGTCAGTCATGCGCAATTGTTTTTAGGACCAGAAGGGTGTGGTAATTTACCTTTAGCAATCGCTTATGCCCAATATATTTCTTGTTTAAATAAAACAGAAACAGATTCTTGTGGAGCATGTGATTCTTGTATCAAATATGAAAAGCTAGTTCATCCAGATTTACACTTTGTTTTTCCTGTTGCATCAAGTGCTGAGGTAAAAGATAAGCCAACTAGTAGGAAATATATTACGCAATGGCGCGAGGCAATTTTGGAAGAACCATATCTCACTTTAGCGCATTGGCAAAATAGGATAGAAACCGGTAACAAGCAGCTTTTAATTTCTAAGAATGAAAGTGAAGATATCTTAAAAACGTTAAGCCTTAAAACGTATGAGTCAGAATATAAAGTGATGATTATTTGGTATCCCGAAAGGTTTAATATCGCTTCAGGGAATAAACTCTTGAAGATTATTGAAGAGCCACCAAGTAAGACACTTTTTCTGTTAGTTGCGCAGGACTCTGAACAAGTTTTAACTACTATTTTATCAAGAACTCAGTTGGTTAAGGTTGGTAGAATTCAAGAAGAAATTTTGAGTGCCGTATTAGTTCAGAAATATAGCTTAGAAACTTCTGTAGCACAAAAAATTTCACATCAATCTGATGGGAATTTTATTTCTGCTCAAAAATTAATTGAACATTCAACAACAGAAGAAGAATTTCATGATTTGTTTAAAGAATGGATGCGTTCTGCCTTTACAGGTAAGGTTGATGGGTTAATTACTTGGTCAGAAAATATGGCAAGTGCGGCTTTCGGAAGGGAGAAACAAAAGCAGTTTTTGAATTATTCCTTACATGTTTTTAGAGAAAGTTTAATGCGAAATTATGGTGATTCAGAAATGGAAAGGGTTGCTAGTAATGAGGTAAAATTCTTATCTAATTTTGCGCCTTACATTCATGGGGCTAACTGTATCGAAATAATTGAATTATTTAATGATGCTTCTTACCATATTGAGAGAAACGCTAACCCTAAAATTTTATTTTTAGATGTTTCTTTAAAGTTGACCAAACTATTGAGAGTTGATGCTCCATGAGGGGCTTAAAAATAGCCTAACAATTCATTCTTTAAAAATCAACCTTAAGCACTAAAATTTAGCCTACAAATATCTTATATTTGTGAGAAACAATAAGTTTAACGATTCGAAGTTTTCTTAGGAAAACTCACAATATATAGAATTCTCATGGGATGTAGCGGATGTAGTACTGACGGGGGGTGTGGAACAACATCAAAAGGTTGTAAAAGCAAAACTGGAAGTTGTAATAAATTAAATGTTTTTGATTGGCTAAAGGATGTTGAATTGCCTCATGGTCAAAAAATGTTTGATTGCGTAGAGGTGCGTTTTAAAAATAGTAGAAAAGAATTTTATAGAAATACAGAAGAATTAAGCTTAAATATTGGTGATGTTATTGCTGTAGAATCTTCTCCTGGTCACGATATGGGAACTGTTTCTCTTTCAGGTGAGTTGGTAAAAAAGCAAATGAGAAAGCGTAAAGTAGCTTTCGATTCTGAAGAGGTCAAAAAAATATATCGTTTAGCAAAAAAGACGGATATTGAAAAATGGTTAGAAGCACAAGCTTTAGAAACGAAGACGATGTACAAGGCTAGAACTTTAGCGATTGAACTTGGCTTACAAATGAAAATTAGTGATGTTGAATATCAGGGAGATCGCTCTAAAGCTGTCTTTTATTACACAGCAGAAAGCAGAGTTGATTTTAGAGAATTGATAAAGCGAATGGCGGGTGAGTTTAAGATCAGAATTGAGATGAAACAAATTGGTGTCCGTCAAGAGGCTAGTCGTTTAGGTGGTATTGGTTCTTGCGGAAGAGAGCTTTGTTGTTCTACATGGCTAACTGATTTTAGGTCTGTTTCAACTTCTGCCGCTCGTTATCAACAACTTTCTTTAAACCCTCAAAAACTAGCAGGGCAATGCGGTAAATTAAAGTGTTGTTTAAATTTTGAATTAGATTCTTATGTTGATGCTCTTAAAGGGTTTCCAAGTACTAATCTAAAATTAAAAACGAAAAAAGGAAGTGCATTTTATCGTAAGATGGACATTTTTAGAAATATAATGTGGTATTCTTATCAAGATGAACCATTAAAATTTATTGAGTTAAAACTGGATAGAGTTAATGAGATTGTTGCAATGAATAAGAATGAAGAAAAGCCTGCTGACTTGGTTGGTTTTGTAGAGTTAAAAGAGGTTATTAAAGAACCAGAATATAGCAATGTTGTTGGGCAGGATGATTTAACTCGTTTTGATAAACCAAAAGGTGGAAACAAAAACAAGAATAAGAATAAAAAGCGAAAGCCACAGAACTCTAATAATCCAGGTGATAAACCAATGGGTGATAGGCCAAAAGGAAACAACAATAAGCCAAAAGGAAAGAGACCAAATAGTAATAACAAAAAACCAATTGCTAGCAAGCCAAACCCAAACAATAAGAACAAACCTAAAGGGGATAAACCTCAAGAAAAGAAGAATGATTAACTTTTTTATTAAAATATTAGGTTTGTCTTTACTAGTTGTATTGACTTCTTCTTGCGATTCGAATAAGATTTTTGAAGAGTATATTGAAGTAGAAAATGCTAATTGGAAAAAAGAGAATATTGCCAGTTTTGAGTTTAACGCAAAGGATACAACAACTGCGCATAATCTGTACATAAACGTAAGGAACACAGGGGTTTATTCTTATAGTAATTTGTATTTATTTGTTACAATGCAAGGGCCAAATGGAGGATTGTTGAAAGATACTGTAAACTGTATTTTGGCTGATAATAGGGGCAAATGGCTAGGTTCTGGTGTTGGAGATTTATGGGACTTAAGAATTCCTTATGTGGGAGGGTTTAAGTTTGCACAATCTGGCAATTATGTTGTTACTTTAGAGCAAGGTATGAGAGTTGAAAATGGACTAGAAGGAATTACGGATATTGGTTTAAGAGTAGAGAAAGTTAAAGAGTAATTGAGAATAAATAACTGTAAAGAGTTTTAAGAAATAAAGCGTGGTTTCGCGTTCTTTGCGAAAAACTTTGTGATTTTTACGGTTAAGTTTTATATAGAATAACAAGAATGGCAAAAAAAGAAGAGAAAACAGGTAACGGAAAGAGGATCATGATTTTCTGGCTACTGGTTTTTGTGCCAGTATTTTTATTTTTTGCTATTATGTGGGGTGCTAAAACGGGTAATTTAGGTTTTGAGGATTTGCCAGACTTAGCAGAGTTAGAGAACCCTAAAAGTAATTTGGCTTCAGAAATTATTACTTCCGATGGAAAGGTGATGGGAAAGTATTTTCTTCAGAATAGAACCAATGTGAAATTTGATGAATTATCACCATTCCTTGTTGATGCCTTAATTGCTACAGAAGACGAACGATACAGAGATCATTCAGGTATTGACTTTAGAGGGTTAGTTAGGGCGGTTACAAAATTAGGTACTGCAGGGGGAGCAAGTACAATTACTCAGCAATTGGCTAAAATGATGTTTGATCATAGGGCTTCAAATTTAATGGAAAGAATAAAACAAAAACTACAAGAACAAATTATTGCTGTTGAGCTAGAGAAAAGATATACAAAAGACGAAATTGTAACAATGTATTATAATCAGTTCGATTTTATTTACAATGCTGTTGGAATAAAGTCGGCAAGTAGTGTTTACTTTAATAAACTTCCAAAAGATTTAAATATTGAAGAAGCTGCTGTTTTGGTAGGTATGGCAAAAAACCCATCATTATACAATCCTAAAAGATTTCCTGAGAATGCTTTAAAACGAAGAGAAGTTGTTTTTGCTCAAATGAAGCGAAGTGAACTAATTTCTCAAGAGGAATATGATTCATTAAGGGTGTTACCAATAACATTAGATTATAAGTTGGTTGATCACAAGGAAGGTATTGCGCCTTATTATAGAGAAACCTTACGGTTGAAAATTCAAAAAATGTTTAAAGAGAAAGATCAGGCGGGGAATTACATTTATGCTAAATCTGATGGAGAACCTTACAATATTTATAGAGACGGGTTAAAAATATTTACAACAATTAATTACAGAATGCAAGAACATGCAGAATTTGCTGTTGAAGAATACATTGCAAACACTTTACAAAAGCAATTTAGTAAGTACGTAAATAAAGTTAGAACTTCACGTTATCCTTATGATGGAGACAGAAATGGAATTACAAAAAAACAGTATATATCCCTTTTAAAATCATCAAAAGAAAAAACGCCTCGTTATAGAATTTTAGCTGGTAAAGAATGTTTTAATTGTGGTAGAAGAGGTGATAGAAACGTGAAAAAGGAAGGAGACTATTATCAATGTTTAAATGATGATTGTTTAGAAAAAAGATGGGCAACAAATAAAGATTCTATTGATATCATTTTTGATAAAAAAATAAAAATGGAACTTTTTGCTCATGCAGGGTCCATTGATACGCTACTTTCTCCTAATGATTCAATTAAATATTACAAAACATTTTTACATACAGGATTAATGTCTGTTGATCCGCATACTGGTTATATTAAAGCTTGGGTAGGTGGAGTTAATTATGAGCAATTTGGTTATGATCACGTAACAAGTACAAGACAGGTAGGGTCTACGTTTAAGCCATTTGTTTATGCTGCAGCAATCCAAAATGGGTATTCTCCTTGTTATGAAGTTCCAAATGTTAAATACACTTTTCTAAAAGGAGAATTTGGGTTGCTAAAAGACTGGACACCAACCAATAATGGTGGTCCAAGTAATGGTTGTCCTGTTTCTCTAAAGTATGCTTTAGCGAACTCAATGAATACAATTACAGCATGGGTAATGAAACAGTTTGGTGGCCCCCAGGTAGTAATTGATCAAGCAAGAGATATGGGGATTAAGCATAAGTTAGATCCAGTACCTTCATTGTGTTTGGGTGTTGCCGATTTAAGTGTTTATGAAATGGTAGGAGCCAATGCAACTTTTGCTAATAAGGGCGTTTATATAGAGCCAACTATGTTTACAAGGATTGAAGATAAACACGGTAATGTGATTATGGATGTGAATCCAGAAACGAAGGAAGCTATGAGTGAAGAAACGGCTTATATAATGTTAGACTTAATGAAAGGGATTGTAGATGGAGAGTATAATAAATGTATGGGGGATGACAGAATTGCTAGAGGTAAAAAAGATGGAAGGTATACTAATGGAACGGGAATTAGATTAAAAGGTCAGGTTTCTAAAAGAAGACCTTATGTTGGGCATAATTACCCAATTGCTGGAAAAACAGGAACTACACAAAACAATTCTGACGGATGGTTTATGGGCTTAACGCCAGATTTAGTTACAGGTGTTTGGGTTGGTGCAGACGAAAGAGCTGTGCGTTTTGGATCAACAACAGAAGGGCAAGGTGCAAATACAGCTTTACCTGTCTGGGGTTATTATATGCAAAGAGTAAAAGCAGATAAAAAATTAGATTATCCAGATAAAGATTTTACAAGACCAGACAAACCTTTAACGATTGAATTAGACTGTATTAAGTATAATTTAATGAATGGTGGAGGTAACGATTTTGGTTCTGATCTAGGATATTAAAAAAGATAATTATGGCAATAAACAAAGTTGTTGCAAACGTAAAAGAAGCAACAAAAGGAATAGAAGATGGAATGACCTTAATGTTAGGTGGTTTTGGTCTTTGTGGAATTCCAGAGAATTGTATATCAGAAATGGTAAAAATGAATGTGAAGGATTTAACATGTATTTCTAATAATGCAGGGGTAGATGATTTTGGATTAGGTTTATTACTGCATCAAAAACAAATAAAAAAAATGATTTCTTCTTACGTTGGGGAGAATGATGAATTTGAAAGACAAATGTTGAGTGGAGAATTAGAAGTTGATTTAATACCTCAAGGTTCTCTGGCAGAAAGGTGTAGAGCGGGTGGAGCTGGTATACCAGCATTTTATACTCCTGCAGGTTATGGAACCGAAGTAGCGGAAGGAAAAGAAGTTAGAGAGTTTAACGGAAAGCCACATATTTTAGAAAGTGCCTTATCTGCAGATTTTGCAATTGTTAAAGCATGGAAAGGAGATACGGCAGGTAACTTAGTTTTTAAAGCTGCTGCACGTAACTTTAACCCAATGATGGCAATGGCAGGAAAAATTACTATTGCTGAGGTGGAGGAGTTAGTTCCTGAAGGAACATTAGATCCAAATACGGTTCATACTCCAGGAATATTTGTTCAACGAATTTTCCAAGGAACAGGTTACGAAAAAAGAATTGAGCAGAGAACAGTTCGACAACGCGAATAGTTCAATTAAATAATTTTTTAATGTAACAATAGCTCAATTATGGAAAAGAAAGAAAATAGCATACTTACAAAGACGATAGCTTTTTCTTTATTAATAATTGAATTTTGTGAAGAGTTAGAAAAGAACAAAAAATTTGTAATTGCGAATCAACTTTTAAAATCAGGAACTTCAATTGGAGCAAATGTCCATGAGGCTCAAAATGCTGAAAGCAAAGCTGATTTTATTCATAAAGTTAAAATTGCTGCAAAAGAGGTTGAAGAAGTAAAGTATTGGTTGATTTTATGCAAACAGTCAAAATCATACCCATTTAATGAGGATTTAGAAAAGAAGATTCAAGAAATTGGTTTGATTATCTATAAAATATTAAGTAGTAGCAAAAAATAATAATTGTTACATTTTTAAATTAATTAATTGTTAAATTATCATGTTAGATAAAGTAGGTATAGCAAAAAGAATTTCTCAAGAATTAAGAGATGGATGGTATGTTAATTTAGGAATTGGAATTCCAACCTTGGTAGCCAATTTTGTGCCTGAGGACATTACTGTTGAGTTCCAATCTGAAAATGGAATTTTAGGGATGGGACCTTTTCCTTTTGATGGTGAAGAAGATGCCGATTTGATTAATGCCGGAAAACAAACGGTTACTTTACAGCCTGGAGCTTCAGTTTTTGATTCTGCTACAAGTTTTGCTATGATTAGAGGTCAGCATGTTCAATTAACTGTTTTAGGGGCTATGGAGGTTTCTGAAAATGGAGATATAGCCAATTGGAAAATTCCTGGAAAAATGGTTAAAGGAATGGGGGGAGCTATGGATTTAGTTGCTTCTGCTGAGAATATCATTGTGGCCATGATGCATACCAATAAAAAAGGAGAAAGTAAATTACTTCCTTCATGTTCTTTACCTTTAACAGGTGTTGCTTGTGTTACTCGTGTAATTACAAATTTAGCAGCGTTAGAAATAAGAGATGGAGCCTTTCATCTATTAGAGAGAGCTCCAGGAGTATCTGTTGAAGAAATTAGAGCTGCTACTGCTGGTAAATTAGTTGTAGAAGGAGATATTCCTGAAATGCAACTTGACTGATTTCTTCCCAGATAAATTTGGGTAAACGTGAGTGGCTTATTAAAACATTTCTGTATTGATGAGATTCCTGCCTTTGCAGCAAAGGATTGGATGAAATTAACAGATTTCTCCTAAATAGTTTATTTCTTAAGGTTCAGTATAAATAGCTATGTTTGAGAATAATGATAAAGATCGGTTTTTTGTTTTTTAGCAATTCAGTAATCAATCTTTTTTAATTCAAATTAATTGATTTCTAGGCAACTAAATGCCGAAATTTCAGTCTTTAAAAGTAGATGCTTTTAAAAATTGTACCTTGTAAGGTTATAATAGACTGAATTGAAAAAAATGTTATCCATATTATTGGTTTTGTTGTGCATATCCTCTTATGCGCAGATGTCTGCTTTAGAATTTATTGAGAATAAAGGGCAATGGAATGAGACGATTCAATTTAAAGCAAAAATACCTTCTGGAAACTTATATCTAGAACAAAACGAGTTGATATATCAGTTCTATGATGAGCAAGATATGGCGCGTTATCATGACTTGCATCATGGGTTTCTAAAGAACCCAACACCAGCTGATTATTTAATGGATGTTCATGCATTTAGAGTTAAGTTTCTGAATGCAGAATTTCCTTTTATTACTGGAGCTGAAGCCACAACTGATTATGAAAATTATTTTATTGGTAATGATAAATCCAAATGGGCAAGTAATGTCAAAAAGTTTAAGAAAACAAGCTATCAAAACCTTTATCCCAATATTGATTTAAAATTTTACTTAAAAGAAGGGTTTTTAAAGTATGATTTTGTTGTGAAAAAGGGAGCTGATGTGAATCAAATTCAGTTAGATTATGTTGGAGTAGATGGAATTTTTTTAGAGAAGGGAGAACTGAAAATTAGTACATCAGTAAATGAAATAATTGAACAAAAACCATACGCTTATCAAACGATAAATGGAAGGCAGAAAGAAGTGAAATGTAAATTTAAATTAGAAGGTACTACTGTTTCTTTTGAGTTTCCAAGAGGTTACAATAAAAATTATGAGTTGATAATTGATCCAATTTTGGTTTTTGCCTCTTATTCAGGATCAACTTTTGACAATTGGGGATATACTTCAACATTTGATGAATCGGGACATTTATATGGAGGGGGAGTTACTTTTGGAGTTGGTTACCCCACAACAACTGGAGCGTATCAAATAAATTATGCAGGCGGTAATGTTGGGTTTTATGATTCTGATATAACAATTTCAAAATTTTCTCCTGATGGAACTTCACTCATATACTCTACTTATTTAGGTGGTGCTTTAGGGGTTGAATGCCCTCATAGTTTAATTGTGAATAGTAATGATGAATTATTAATACTCGGAACAACTTCCTCACCTGACTTTCCGGTTACCACAACTGCTTATGATACAGTATTTGGTGGTGGGATAGATTATATGGGTGCAATACCTAGATATATCGGAGGGTCTGATCTAATAGTTGCGAAACTAAATGGTGCTGGAACTATTTTAACTGGGTCAACTTATGTTGGAGGATCTGCTAATGATGGGTTAAATTTAAGTGATAGTTTAAATTATAATTATGCCGATGAATTTAGAGGGGAAGTAATTGTCGATGATTTAAATAACATTTATGTTGCCAGCTCTACATTTTCTTTAGATTTTCCGGTTACAGCTGGAGCTTTTCAAACTACAAATGGAGGACTACAAGATGGATGTGTTTTTAAGTTGTCTTCTGATTTAACAAGTTTAACATGGAGTAGCTATATTGGAGGTAGTTTGGATGATGCTGCCTATTCTTTAAAACTGAACGGATTGAATGAAGTATTAGTTACAGGAGGAACAAGTAGTTTAGATTTTCCAACAACAGGGGGGGCTTTGTTAACCTCATTTCAAACAGGAGAGTCTGATGGCTGGATTGTAAAAATTAATCCTACAGGTGGAGTAATATTA
The DNA here is from genome assembly GCA_913048175.1 of uncultured Flavobacteriales bacterium. Taxonomy (GTDB): domain Bacteria; phylum Bacteroidota; class Bacteroidia; order Flavobacteriales_E; family Vicingaceae. The sequence goes on from CAJWVX010000036.1 coordinate 11,481, forward strand.
GCTAGCACATATTTAGGAACAACTGAATATGACCAGTCTTATTTTATCGATACAGATTCTGATAACAATGTTTATGTGGTTGGTCAAACAGAAGGCACTTATCCGATTTTTCCCAATACGGTTTATAATGATAGTAATAGCGGACAATTTTTACATAAGTTGACACCAGATTTATCAAGCACTGTCTTTTCTACAACATTTGGAACAAGTTCTGGAGAAGTTGATATTGCCCTTTCGGCTTTTTTAGTAAATGAGTGTAATTATATCTTTGTTTCTGGTTGGGGAGGATTAACAAACACTATTAATGGCGGAGCACTTTTTAGCACTACTATTGGATTACCAATTACTCCTAATGCCATACAACCAATTACAGATGGGAGTGATTATTATTTAGCAATGTTTGATGAAGATGCTGATACTTTAAAATTTGCTACGTTTTTTGGTGGAAATGGTAGTAACGATCATGTTGATGGTGGAACCAGTAGATTTGATAAAAGGGGGATAGTTTACCAAGCAGTTTGTGCCTCTTGTGGTACTGCTTTTGATGATTTTCCTACAACTCCAGGAGCTTATACTGAGGCAACTGATCCAGCAGTGAATTGTAATTTAGGTGTCTTTAAATTTGATTTATCGAATTTAACAACTGAGGCGGATGTCTATGGCACTCCTTTTTATTGTGTTGGAGATACCGTTTATTTTCAAAACCTAAGCAACGGAGGGTCAAGGCAAGTTTGGGATTTTGCTGATGGTGATTCTTCAAACTTATTCGAGCCAACACATATTTATAATAATATTGGGACGTACAATGTTCGTTTAATAGTATTAGATTCTATATCCTGTATTGTGTCGGATACAGATTATGTTGAAGTATATATTGGAGGGCCACCAACTGCAACTGTTAATCCAGTTAATGGAATTTGTAGAGGAGATAGTATTCAATTAAATGTTGCTGGAGGAACCTCTTACGAGTGGTTTCCAAAATACAATATTTTAAATGATAGTACAGATACAGCGATGGTTTGGCCAGATATGACTACAACTTACCTCGTTATTACAACTGATAGCTGTGGTTTTGATACTTCAGAAGTTACGGTTACTGTTTTTCAAAAAGAAATAACAATAACCCCTGATACAACAATATGTTTAGGAGAGAATGTTCAGTTAAATGTTTTCGGGGCGGTCTCTTTTTCATGGACTCCAAACGCAACCTTAATTAATCCAAATAGTTCAAACCCAATTGCTACACCTATTATAAATACAGTTTATTCAGTGAGTGTAACAGATGTTAATGGGTGTATTCAAGATACATCTATGGAGGTTTTGGTAGACATGACTTTACCCGATGTTTTTGGTCCTGTAGATCAGGTTATTTGTTTTGGCGACTCTGTTCAAATTTATATTTCTGGCACTGCTGTAAATACCTATAGCTGGTTGCCAAATTCAACATTGCTTAACCCAAATGACTCTATAACTTGGGCAAAGCCTTTACTAACAACAAAATATACAGTTATAGGAGAAAATAGTTGTAGTCTAGATTTTGATACCGTTGAGGTAGTTGTAAATATCCCAAATGCAAATATCAGTCCTGACATTACTGTTTGTAATGGTGATTTTTTTGAATTATGGGCTTCTGGAGGGGTTTCCTATTTATGGAATATTTCGGAAGCCGTTTTTAGTTTTGATAGTAATTTTACAACTTCAGTAATTGATCCTACACGGTTTTATGTTGAGGTAACTGATGGGAATTCCTGTAAAGATACTGCGTCTGTTTTTGTTGATGTTTTTGATAGGCCTGATTTAGAGTTAGGCGCTGATGTTCAAACTTTTTGGGGGAACGAAGTAATTTTGAACCCAATAACAGATGCTGTTACATTTTTATGGACTCCAACCGAAGGATTAAGCTGTAATGACTGTAAAAATCCAACTGTTACAGCTACCGAAACGGCAACGTTTTATTTGACAGTAGCAAATTCAATAGGCTGTTTAAATTACGATACGATTACAATAACGTATGATGGGAGTATCTATGTTCCAAGTTCATTTTCTCCAAATGGTGATGGGGATAATGACTTTTTTAGAGCGTTTGGAAAAGACATTGTTGAATTTGAAATGTCTATTTATGATAGATGGGGAGAGTTGTTGTTTTATACTGAAAACATGACCAATAGTTGGGATGGAACTTATAAGTCTGAACTTGTTAAAACGGAGGCTTACGTTTGGGAAATAAAGTATAAAGAAGTTTTAGGTTCTGTAGGACAGATATACGGAACGGTAACTTTAATTAGGTAGTCTCTTTTTATTTATGAAAAGTTCAAACCCCAGCCATCCAATTACAATTGAATACTCAATAAAAATTAAGATAAAATTTTCTTGATACGTTTCACTTATGTAAGCCGAATAACTTAAAATAACCAATGCTGACCATGCAATTGCAAAGCGATAGTTTTTCACAAAAACACTTAATAAAACTAAATTGATAACATACCAAGGGTGAACTGTTGTTGCTAGTAAGAGGTAAATGGTATAGGCAAATAACATCTTTTTAAGAACATCCTGCCACGTGTTTGTTTTGTAAAAATAAACCATCATTACAATCACAAAAGTAGCAATAGATAAAATTGGACCAGCTTGTTGAATGATATTATAACCAACACTTTTAAAGCCCAACCATCTAATTACATAGTAGATACTTGCGTTAAATTCAAATGTTCTAAAGTATAAATCAATACTCGAAAAAATGTGCTCAATCAATTTTTGATCTAAAAATGGAAGAAAAGTAAAGCCCAATACAATGGCTGTGATTATATAGAACCAAACACTTTTAGCAAAGCCTAGTTTTTTAAGTAACACAGGTAAAAATAATATAGGAATTAGCTTAATACTGATTGCCATTGCCCACCAAAAAGCAGCTCCGCCCCATTTATTATGCATTAGCCAATAAATACCAACAACAATACATAAAAGCATCATTCCTTCATAATGTAAGTTTCCTGAAAGCTCTACAATTACTAATGGGTTTAAAGCGTACAATAACACATGATGATGCGGTAATTTTGCTGCATCTAATAATTTTATAATGTATTTAATGGTAAAGAATTCTGCAATGAGAATAGGAATTCTAATAGCAATTATACCCGCAAGCATTCCGAATTTTGAGAAGAACCCTCCTAAAGAAAAAAGGAGTTGATTTATGGGAGGATAAACAGTATAATAATCAGGAGAGTTTAAGCCCTTGTAAAGTTCTTCTGTTAAACCTGCAGTTTTAGCAATATCGGTATTTAGAATCTCTGAAGGAACAAATAAATAGGGATTAAACCCATTTACAAAGAGTTTTCCATCCCAAATAAATCTGAAATAATCATCTGATAAGCAAGGGATTGCAACAATGAAAATAATTCTGAAAATCATTGAAATCCAGAGGATTTTATCTACTTCTTTTTTATCTTTTGTAGTAAATACAAAAAAGAAATAAAGGGCAAAACCAACCCCAAATAAGATAGATAAATGCTGAAAATTATCTCGTTCTAAAAAATAACCAAAGCATACATAAACTGCTGCAAAAATAATTGAGAGTATGTATTTTATTGGTGACATAATTATAATTTAACCGCTCAGAGAGCTAAGCTTATTTGAAACAAGAGTACAAAGTAAATATTCTTTTTTTTTCTTAGCGAATTTTAAGGTTTTAATTTAACCGCTAAGAGCGCAAAGTTTTATCGCAAAAAGCGCAAAGAGCATTTTCTTCTTTTGGTTTAAGAATGAAAAAGTTTATCCTTCTTTTCTTTGGGAATTCTTAAAACTCTTTGCGGTTAAATTCTATTTTACCCTCCTTGAATGGAAGAGTGAGTAAAAGGTCACATAACCGAATCCCAAAAATAACATAACATGAAAAGGGATTAAAACAAAATCTTGATAATAGAATGCAGAAAGGATTCCTCCAAGAAAATATAGCGTCATTAAGAACTCTAACACGGTCAGAAAACTTACGCTGCTTTCTAAGTATTTATTCTTTTGCCAAGCATCTTTATTTTCTATAAGATTAAATTTAGGGGTTCTAATAAATGGAGATTTTTTACCAATATATCCTTCTATTACTGCAATAGCATTGTGTAATGATAAACCCATCGATACGGATAAGAATAAAGGGAATAAGAAAATAAAATGAGCAAATGCTTTCAACTTATTTTTATAACCACTGGAAAGTGAAACAAAATAGTAAATACTTAAAAAGATAACACTTAAAATAAAGAAGCTTCCGAGCTTAAAGAGCAAAGCATACTCGATAAAATTATTTTTAATTATTAGCATTGGTATACTTAAAACGGAAAGCAAAACGATGCAAATAAAAATGGAACTGTTCATTAAGTGAAAAAGGGCGTGAAGCTTTGTATTGAAAGGGAGTTCTTTATTTTTTAAAACTTTTAGTAAATTCTTACGGGTACATTCTGCGGCTCCTTTTGTCCATCTAAATTGCTGGTTTTTAAGTGCATTCATTGCTGCAGGAAGTTCTGCCGGAGATCCAAGGTCTTCTAAGTATTTGAATTTCCAATGTTTTAATTGAGCTCGATAGCTTAAATCTAAATCTTCAGTTAATGTATCTGCTTCCCAACCTCCAGAATCTTCAATGCATGTTTTTCTCCAGATGCCTGCAGTTCCGTTAAAGTTGATAAAGTGATTTCCGAAATTTCTTCCTGTTTGTTCAACGGTAAAATGTGCATCTAATCCAAAGGCTTGCAACCTTGTTAATAAGGAATAATTTTTATTAAGATGCTCCCATTTGGTTTGAACAACACCAATTTTTTTATCAATAAAGTAGGGTAAAGTTTTCTTTAAAAAATAAGGGTCTGGTAAAAAATCAGCATCAAAAATGGCTATAAACTCACCTTTGCAAATCTTCATTCCTTCTTTTAAAGCTCCTGCCTTATATCCGGTTCTAATTTCTCTTCGATGTTGGTAAATGTTAAATCCTAAGTTTTTGTATTCGGCTACTTTTTTTGCGACAATATCAACTGTTTCATCTGTAGAATCATCCAAAATTTGAATCTCAAATTTATCTTTTGGATAATCGAACTTAGTTATTGAATCAATTAAACGCTCAACAACATAAAGTTCATTATATAAAGGTAATTGAACTGTAACAAAAGGAAGCTCAGCGTCTTTAATTGCTTTTGGTTTAGCTTCTTTTTTATCTTTTCGCAAATAATTAATCACCAAATTTAATTGTACAATACTGTACAAAAAAATGAAGGAAAGTGTTAATCCATATATTATTATGAGTGCTAATTCCATTTATAAATATTTAAAAATTGTAGTAATTATTTTATAGCCTGCACCAATGGTTCCTTTAACCGTTCCAGAGACTTTAGAAAATCCAATTCTGACTCGATAATTTACGGGAACTTCGCAAGTGTTCATTTTTTGTTTTGCGGCTTTAACTTGCATTTCTACAGTCCACCCGTAGGTTTTATCTTTCATTGATAACGCAACTAAACTATCATATTTAATAGCTCTGAATGGACCTAAGTCTGTATAACTAACTCCGTAAAATAATTTCAACAAGAATGTGGCTAACCAATTTCCGAAGATTTGCTGGGGAGTCATAGATCCTTTTTCTAAATTTCCTAAAGCACGAGAACCAATAACCATATCCATATTCTGATTAAGAATAGGAGCAATAACGTCAACTATTTCTTCAGGATAATCAGAGTAATCAGCATCTAAAAAAACGATAATATCTGGTTTGATGTTCTTCTTAGCAACATGAGCCATTCCTTTTAAACAGGCATTACCATAACCCATATTAGATTCTTCTAAAACAACTGCACCTGCAGATTTAGCATTTAGAGCTGTTTTGTCAGTAGAGTTATTGTTCACCACAATAATTTCTCGCACTAGTTCTTTTGGAATGTCATTGATAACATTACGAACAGAATTTTCCTCATTAAAGGCCGGAATTATTACGTCTATAATTGGATTATTCTCCATATTCTATAATATTGATAAAAGAACCTTTTTTATTGAGGGTAACCCAAGTCCCTTTTTTAATGTCATTAACAAAATGACCTGCATAAATCGGTTTTCCATCTTTATAAATGTGATGAAATCCATCTTTTACATTCCCAATGTAATGTCCTTCATTAATTTTTTGACCAATCTCATTATAATACACCCACCAACTTCTCTTAATATTGTTCGAATAATGACCTTCAGCTCTTTTTTTGCCGTTTTCGAAATAAGCAATCCAAAAGTAATTCTTCTTTCCGCTTTCTATCCAACCCTCCTCTTTTAGCTGTCCATTAGCGAAGTAATTTTTCTTGTATGATTTTTCAGATCCTTTGGCTGAAAGTGTCTCAGATTTAAGTGTACTGTTTTTGTAAAATTCTTTTTTAACTTCAGTATTCTGAGCTATTGAATTTGTAAGAATTAAAGAAAATATTAATCCCAATAAAAGAGGTTGTTTTATACTTTTCATTTGGTTGGATTTGCAATTACCAATCTAAAATTATCAGGATCTAAAACTGTAATTCCATTGTTGTTCCAATAAGGATTTTTTGAGTCAATAAAATTTATGTCAGCTTTTTTTAAAGAAGTTATTATTTGCTTAAAATGGGTTTCTGATTCTGGATAAAACACAACTAAGTCATCTTCGTCAGTTTTATGAGTCGGCTTTTCATCAGAAGTAGTAAATTCTAGCTGCCAATTTTCATCTTTTAGCCCTAAAAATACACCGTCATAATTGTCGTGATTTTCGAACGATCCTAAAATATCAAGTCCTAAAACTTTATGATAGAAGTAAATGATTTCTTTCAGGTTGGAAGTATGTCGTGCAATTCTAATTTTCATGTTTCATGTTTAAAGAAACATCATCCTTTCCAATTAAAATAGGATTTTCAAGAATTCTTCCCTCTTCTGGGGCATTTTCTAATTTTAAAACTCCTCTTGGACAAACTGCAGCACAAACCCCACAACCAACGCAAGAAGAACGAACTATGTTTAGTCCTTTTTGAGCATATGCTCTAACATCAATACCCATTTCGCAATAAGTAGAACAGTTCCCGCACGATATACATTGTCCGCCATTGGTGGTAATTCTAAAACGAGATTTAAAACGCTGAACCAACCCCAAATATGCTGCTAATGGACAACCGAATCTGCACCATGCTCTGTTTCCTAAAATAGGATAAAACCCAGTTCCAATAACTCCTGCAAAAATAGAGCCTATCCAGAAGCCATACCAACTTTGGATCGTATAAGTTTTAATTCCTAAAATAGTTTCAGAGCCAGAAAAATAGGAATACAATGTTGCTCCGGTCATAACAACTGCAAAAACCAAAACAAGATGAATAATGTAACGTTCAAATTTCCAAACCTTTAATGTTTTGTTGGATAAATGTCTGTAAGGATCTCCTAGCGTTTCTGCTAAACCTCCACAGCCACAAACCCAACTACAATACCATCTTTTGCCTAAAAAATAAACCATTACCGGAATAACTATAACGGTTAACACAATTCCCCAAACTAACATAAACATCCCTAAATGACCACTATCTAAAAGGCTGTCAATATTCCAATCAAAAAAGAAAGTATAGTTAAGTGGCCATGCATTTTTAAAATCATACCAAGGTTGATTAAAACGAACCAATAATTCTGGAATCAAGAAAGCAAAAGCTACTTGAAAAAATAAAACGACTGTTGTTCTTATAACCTGATATAGGTTGTTCCGATATTTTACATACATTTTTACTGCAAAAACAGTCATTACAGAACAGTATATTAAACCATACATAAACCATTGACTTGCTGGGTTTCCGCTTAATGATAAACTGATTTTATTGGTAGTTAAAATTGGATTAATAATTAAGTCAGGGAAGAAGTATAATAGAAAGTAAAAAACGACAAAGAATGCAGCAGTTATAATTCCTCCAATACCTCTATTGGTTGCTGTATGTTGAAATAGTGCATTGTTTTTTATGCCTGCAGGACCCATTAATATAAAATCTGGAACAATGTAGAGTAGTCCTCCAATAATTGCTAATCCGAAAGTTAAAAAGAAGGCCAACCATTGATTAGTTTTTACTGGGCTATTAACGGATGCTTTCAATAAAGGGTATGTAAAGTCTTTGTGAGTTGAGCTCCAACTCGTCCAAATTACCTTACTCCATTCAGCATTGATTTTATCATCTTGGTTTCCTTCAGTTTGCCACAACTCAATATTATCTTGATGTGCTTCAGCAGATTTTTCTGCAAGAGTTATTAATTTAGAAGAAAGCTGAAAAGCGTTAAATGATTTTCCAACGATTTCTTGATTAGCCTTTTCTATAAATAATTCACTCTTAATTCCTTTGTTATTTATCCACTCATCAAATGTTTGTTGAGTAACGGTGTAATTACCAACAAATATGCTCCCAACAAAAAATGCAAATCCAATAATACAGAGAATTAAGCCTATGTTTTTAATCAATTTCATAGTCTAATTTTTAGCAAAAATTCGTTTCCAATCTCTTTTTTTAGACTTTAGAGATGTTCGATTTTCTTGATTGTATTGATCTACTATTTGATTTTCGTATTGCTTGTAAAATTCTGGATCAAAGTTGGCATCCTTAAGATGTTCCATAATATGATTCATGTCTTTTTTTCCATTAATCCAACGCTCACAAACTTCATGGCGCATTCTAATGCCAAAGGTATTAATTCCTAATAGCGCATTTGAACTTTTATCATAAACCAAGTGCAAACAAATCTCTCCTTTTTTGTGCTCCCAATAAAATTCAGCCTCATTTTCTTTTAATTCGCTAAAAACCGATCCGTAAGTCTGGTATTCTATATCAAAAAACTTAGCAGAGTTAAACCACATACCTGGTTTATAGGGTGTTTTGTTATCACAAATGGTTTGAGCTAATGTTTCTCCCATCATTCGACCAGTATACCAAACTTGTTCTAAATTTTTTCTTCCTGTTGGATGTTTGTGAAACTCTGCACAATCTCCTAAAGCATAGATATTAGGAACATTAGTCTCTAAGAATTTATTAACTAGAATACCTCGGTTAGTTTCTATATTACTCTCTTTTATAAAGTCAATATTTGGACTAACACCAGCCGTTAAACCTACAAACTGGCATTCAATTACTTCTCCACTTTTCGTGATAATGGATTTTGCTCTACCATTTTCATCACCAATAATTTCTTGTAATTCCGTTTCAAAACGTAAGTCTACATGGTGTTTTTTTATGTGTCTTGAAATAAGTTCACCTTCTTTTTTTGGTAAAACTCCTCCCCAAAATCTGTCTTCACGAACCAAAAAAGTTACTTCAATTCCTCTTGATAAGAACATTTCGGCCATTTCTACACCAATTAAACCTCCACCAACAATAACTGCCCGTTTTGTTGTAGAGGAATATTTCTCCATCGATTCTAAATCTTGGTAAGAATATAATCCTTGCACGGCTTTTAAATCTTGTCCTGGCCAACCAAACTTATTCGGTTTTGAGCCTACTGCTAATATAAGCTTATCATATTTTATAATGTTGCCATCATTAAATTCGAGAGCATTTTTTTGAGTATCGATATTTTTAACAAACCCTTTGATTAAATCTATCCTGTTTTTTTTCCAAAACCAGTCTTCATAGGGCTTTGTGTGTTCAAACTTCATGTGTCCCATGTATATATACATAAGGGCTGTTCTCGAAAAAAAATGCTCTGTTTCACCTGAAATTACAGTAATCTTTTTGTTGCTATTCTTACGGATATGACGAGCTGTGGTTATTCCAGATATTCCATTACCTATTATTACAACGTGTTCCATTAAAGCAATTATATTCATTTACAAAGTAATGCAGATAGATTGAAATATGCTGTCAATAAAATGACATATCTAATCAAAAGTAAATGCGTTATTTTGTTTTAGATTTAATAAAAATATGAATAATTCAAGCTTTCTTTTTACGGTGACCCTTTTGTTGTTAACACAGATTGTTAACGGGCAAGAGGAAAATAACAGAAGTATTCAAGATTATACACCTTCTGTATTAATTAATAAAGGGCAGACAGAATTTAAGCTATTTAATAGTTTATACACTCAAACACAGTTTTTTGATAAAGAAGGATCTAAGTTGGATGGAGGCAGTAGAAGTACTTTTTTCACTTCAATAGCAGAATATAATTATGGTGTATCTTCACGAGTAACTTTAGGTGCAGAAATGTGGTTTAGATCAGTTTATACTGGCAGCTCAGAATCAAGCCTTACAAATGTGTTAACTTTCTCTAACTCTAATCAGGCTAGATCGGGAATAAATCTTGCAGGAATAAAAGTTAAATTTAATCCAGTTAAAAAGTGGGAGCGTTTCAGCTTTCAAAGTGGGTTGATGTTGAGTGTAATATCTGATCCTCAAAGTAAAAAATTAGATCGTCCATTTTTGGATAATAATAGGCACTTATGGATTTCTAAGTTTTTATATGATAAAAAGATATCTAGTAAATTTCAATTATTCGCGCAGCTTTCTTCGTGGGTAAGTATTGATAAGGAATTAGCTGAAGAGAATACAGGTATTGCAACTCCGGTTGATTTATTTGTGAGTTATTTCCCCAATAAGAAATTTACGATCTACTTACAAAATCAATTTTGGCCATCTATTGGTTCTGAAGGGTTATCTTCTTATTTTATACAGGAAGGGCTTGGGTTAAAATATCAATTGGCCAAAGGTGTAGAGTTAGAATCATCCTATACAATGTTTGTTGCAGGAAAGGATACTGGAGCCGGACAAACATTTAATGTAGGGATTAGAATTCTAAGATAATTGTATGAAATACTTCAAGAGCATAATTATATTTTTAGTTCTTGTATTATTTATGTTGCCTTCATTATTTAGTCAGAGTATAAATGGTGTATGCTTTGTTTCTCCAAGTCAAAAATCGAACTTCTCTAATTTCAATTCTTTAAAACGTATAAATGCTAACTGGGTTGCTATAACTCCGTATGCATTTTCAAAAAAAAATGAACCTTCAGTTCAATTTAATTATGAGCATAGTTGGTGGGGAGAACAGTCTGATGGAACAGTTTTTATGCTTAAACAAGCCAAAAAGGAAGGGTTAAAAGTAATGCTTAAGCCTCATGTATGGGTGATGGGTGATGGTTGGTGTGGGCAGTTTGATTTAAAAACAGAGGATGAATGGCAGCAATGGGAAAAGGATTATGCAAGGTATATTTTAACTTTTGCAAAAATTGCTAAAGAATACAATGTAGATATGTTGTGTATTGGTACTGAATATAAAATTGCGGCAACTAAAAGGGCTCTTTTTTGGAGGGTTCTTATAAAGAATATTCGTAAAATTTATTCTGGTAAAATTACCTATGCCTCTAATTGGGATAATTATGAAAACATAACGTTTTGGCAAGAGTTAGATTATATTGGGATAGACGCTTATTTTCCTCTATCCTCTGCTAAAAACCCAGACATTAGGGGGCTTAGTATTAAATGGGAAGAGACTACAGAAAAGTTAAAAGCCTTTTCAGAAAACAAGAAAAAGAGTATAATATTTACAGAATACGGTTATAAAAGCACCTTTTTTTCGGCTTGGAACCAATGGGAAATTGAAGGCGTTAAGCCTACAGAAAACGTAAATATTGAGGCTCAACAAAATGCTTACGAAGCATTATTTAAAAAAGTATGGGATCAATCTTGGTTTAAGGGTGGGTTTTTATGGAAATGGTATGCTAATGATGAATTTTCTGGTGGGATAAATAATTCTGATTATACTCCTCAACATAAGCCTGTAGAGAAAATTATTAATCAATACTACAAGTAAGTAGCTATATTTTATACTTTTGGCTTAATCTTTGAAAATTGTAGGTTAAAATTATGTTATGAGAAAAATTCTACCATTCTTAATAATTGCAGTTCTATTTACTGCATGTAAATCATCTAGTAAGCAATTAGAGCGAGGTGATTATGACAAGGCTATTGAAAAGTCGGCTAAAAAAATAAAAAGAAGCCCAGGTAAATTTGAAGAAGTAGATGTTTTTAATGAGGCTTTTAGAATGGCCAACACCAGAGATGAAGCCACAATAATGAGGCTTAAAAAGAAGGGAGATCCTGCTCTTTGGGCAAAAATTTATCAGACGTACTTAAAAATGGATAAGCGTCAAAATTTAGCAATTTCTTTGCCTCCAGTAGGAATTAATTTTGAAGAAAAAGAGTACAACTCAGAGATTAAAAATGCTAAGTTAAAGGCTACAGAATATGCTTATGCTAAAGGAATTCAGTTACTTAAAATTGACAATAGATTTGATGCTAGAAAAGCACATTCTCGGTTTTTGGAAGTTAAACGATATGATCAATATTTTAAAGATGTTAACGAGAAACTAGCTGAGGCTAAATTTAAAGGGATCACAAATGTGTTTTTTAGTATTGAAGACCATTCTAAGATTGTTGCGCCTAAAGGGTTAATAGCAGAAGTGCAACGAATTAATATGGATGAGCTAAACAGTGCTTGGAAAAATTATGATACTTATGTTGATACGAACAAAACATATCATTATTCTGTTTTCTTAAACTTAAAGGTGATAGATGTTTCTCCCGAAGAGGTTAAGCAAAACGCGTATGTTGAAAGTAGAGAGGTAGAAGATGGGTTTGATTATCAATTAGATGCGAACGGAAACGTTGTTAAAGATACCTTGGGGAATGACATTAAAGTAATTAGATATAAAATGATTAGCTGTAACGTTAAAGAAGTTGTTCAGTTAAAAACAGCTCGTGTTTCTGGAACTATTGATTATATAGACAATTTTAATAACAAACTTTTAAAAAGTGAACCTATTACTTCTGATGCTAAGTTTGAACATTTTTATGCGCTAGCTAATGGAAATTTAGATGCTCTAAAACCAGAAACTCGTCATAAAATGGGTATTGATCCAATACCTTTCCCAAGAGATGAGCCTCTTATTTTACAGGCTGGAGAAGTTCTTAAAAATATGACGAAAGATATAATTGTTAGAAATAAAAGCTTTTTAAAGTAGAATGATCATCTAATTTTATGTTGCAATAATGCTGTCGTTTGTCATCTCGACCTTGTGGAGAGATCTCTGCGAATTAAAACAAATAGATTTCTCGATTTCGCTACGCTACACTCGAAATGACAGCTTTTCCTCTTTTTCAATCAATTTGGTATTTAAGAAAAAAGTATGCGTTTACCCTGCTAATGCATAGGCTTTTAACTGAGATTTATTACCTTTCAAAAATGAAATTCCTTAAACACATATTAGTGCTCATTGTCATCCTGAGCCTGTCGAAGGATAAAAAATGCTATGCCCAAACTGCCGATTACGAACCAATAATATTAGAAAGTGGCGACACCCTACAAACAGGAGTACCCATACCCGCAACAGGTAAATTAATACACTCTGATAGTGTAATAGTACCCGTTTCGACTCCGCTCAACGGGCAACCAGAAGTAGTACCCACCAACACCAATGTACACGAGGTAGGAGAACCAAAGGTTGTTAAGGCATTAAGCTTTACCCCAAACTTAGACAGTAGCAATTTTATATTAGTAAACTCCATTGGCGACACCTTACCCACAGGCGTACCTATACCAACAGAGGGTAAAGTTGTACCAACAACCCAACCCCAACCAATACCTGCATTACCACCAAGGTTTAAGGATAATGTAATAAACAATATGCAATATTTAGATGTAGACCAAGGGATGCCATCTTCTTATGTTTACTGTACGTATGAAGATAAGAGCGGAAATCTTTGGTTCGGTACATATGGCGGAGGGGTTACGAAATGCAATGGGAGCAGTTTTACCCACTATACCGAAAAAGAAGGGTTAAGTAATAATACGGTATGGTCTATCCTAGAAGATAAAAGCGGAAATCTTTGGTTTGGTACAGATGGCGGAGGAGTTACGAAATACAATGGGAGCAGTTTTACCCACTATACCGAAAAAGAAGGGTTAA
>CAJWVX010000037.1 GCA_913048175.1 uncultured Flavobacteriales bacterium
TATTGTAACCGTTTTAGATACCAACTTTGGTTGCTTAGCTTATGATACTGCTTCTATTATAGTAAATAACTCTACAGCTGTTTTTGATTCTGTAGATGTTACCTGTTTTGAAGGAAGTAATGGTAAAATATTAGTTGCAATAAACGGAACTTCTACACCTTATACAATAGAGTATTTTGATAGCGCTGGTACTACGATCATCCAAACTAACGTTACAAATACAGCTAACGACACATTATACAATCAACCTGCTGGAACTTATATTATTAAAATTACTGATAATGCTGGGTGTCCAATTTGGGATACTATCAGCATAAACGAACCAACACCTGTTGTTTTAGCTAACATAACTCCTGATACAACTATTTGTATTGATGGAACAGCTGTACTATATGGCTCTGTAAGTGGAGGAACTGAACCTGATAGCTTAATTTGGGATCATAGCCTAATTGGTGATGGTCCGCATTCTGTTATCCCAACAGATAGCTTAACAATATATTATGTTTACGGAAAAGATTCTTTAGGTTGTGTTTCAACTCCGGATAGTGTGATTGTACTTTGGCATGATTCAATTCGTGTAGCAGATTTAATTTCAGATTCATTATGTCAAGATGGAGCAGTAAATAGCTTTCTACTTACTGCAGTTCCAACTGGTGGTCATGGTAATTATACCTATGAATGGTATGATGGAACAAACACTCTAATTGACACTAATCAAACATTAAATGCTAATCCATCTACAAACCCAGAAAATTTTACCATAATTGTGAGTGATGCTTGCTCTTCTCCAGCAGCTACAACTAATGTTGATATTTATTTATTTCCTAGATTCCAACCAACCTTTGACACTACAATGATTGATGATGGTTGTGTTCCAGTTGAAATTAACTTTTTAAACACAACAGATACAACGAATATTTCCAGTGTTCTTTGGGATTTTGGAGATGGAAATACTTCAACACTTCCAATTGCTACAACTCATATTTATGAAACACCAGGCACATATAACGTAACTTTAACAATGACTTCAACTATAGGGTGTGTTGAGGATACATTCTCACTTCAACTAGTAACTGTAAATGAATTACCTGTTGCTAACTTTAGTTACTCTCCTGTAAACCCAACTACATTTGATACTGAAATCACTTTTGAAAATTTAAGTTCAAATTATGTAACTAGCCAATGGTCTTTTAGTGAAGGTTCTAATTCATCTGAAGAAAACCCTATTTTTACTTTCCCTTCTGATGAAGCTGGATTATACCCAACTCAACTGACAGTTATAAGTGATGCTGGATGTGTTGATTCTACTATTGGAAAATTTATTCAAATTGATGGTGTCTATTTATTTTTTATGCCAAGTGGATTTACTCCAAACGGTGATGGTCTTAACGACTGTTTTGAAGCTAAGGGTAATGATATTGAATTAGGAAATTATACGCTAGATATATTTAATAGATGGGGAGAATTATTATATCAAAGTAACAATCTCGGAAACTGCTGGGATGGATCATTCAAAGGAAATACAGTGCCAAATGGTGTTTATATTTGGAAGATTAGAGCTAAAGAAAAGTATACAACCATTATACATAAAGAATGGGGATATGTTACTGTTGCAAATTAAATATTTACAAATAAAAAAGCCGTTTAGATTTTCTCTAAACGGCTTTTTTATTTTGTATAACTTCAGCTATAAGTTAAAAAAGTATTTCTAGCACTATTCTTTTCTCATTACAAAGTAAATTAAAAGTTTATAACTAGCTTTCTAGAAGACCTCTTCCCATCTTTTTCAAAACTCCTTTATCTTTAAGATCTAAAACAATTTTATCTAAGACACCATTTACAAACACCTTACTTTTAGGACTACTATACCATTTAGATAATTCAATGTATTCATTAAGTGTAACCTTTACAGGAACAGATTTAAAATGAATAAACTCTGTTAAAGCCATCTTCATTAATAAAACATCCACCATAGCTATACGTTCAACATCCCAATTTTTAGTTTTATCAGAAATCATCTGACTATTTTCCTTATCACCATCAACAACTTTAGTCAAAAGATCTTTAACAAATTTTTTATCCTCTGCTTCATCTCTATACAAAGGCAAAATAGATTCTGAAATTGTAGATTTTTCAGAGAATTTCTTAACTGTTTTAAGTATCATACTTAAAACAAAGTCAATCTCGTCATACCCCCAAAAGATACTTTTCTCTTCAAAATCCGATAATAACAAATCAAATTCAGGAATAACTTTTTTGTATAAATCAACTACAAACTTTTTATCCTCTTCAAATGTCGAAGTTCGAGTTGACATGTATTCAATAAAAACCTTATGACTTCTTAAAAAAGTACTGAACTTAACCATCAATTCTTGATCGTTACTCCAAGAAATATTTTTATCATGAACATATTTTTTTAGCTGAACATTTTCAGCAAGTAACGCAAAAATTTTATTGTCTCTAAATTTTGTATTTGGATTAAGATCTTCTTCAGATGGAAGACGTTTTTTCTTTAACTCCTCCATTCTCAATTCAGATAAATGAGTTAACTCATTGCCTATTATCATCAGATACAAATACAACTCATGCATTCTTTCTAAACTCAGAAAAGTTTCACTTTGCAGTTTTCTTGTATTTTTATCTTCTGATTGAAAATAAGAGTACAATGCTTGAAACGCCTTAATTCTTAAAAATCTTCTACTTATCATGCTTCCCTACTTTAAAAATATATTTCTAACTAATTTGTATTCCTATTTTTGCGCATCTTTAATTCTGTCTTCAGCCATTTTATTTGCAATAGCATAAGTAGGAATATTATTTTCCTTTGATCCGTTTATAATGTTTATTGTTGTATCATAAATTTGACCTGCTTTATCCATAGCCCATTCAGCTGTTCTATTATCAACTTCAGCAAAACAATTAATTACTCCACCAGCATTAAGCATATAATCAGGAGCATAAATAATCCCTTTTTCCATTACAATTTCACCATGAACAGCTTCATCTTTTAATTGATTATTTGCAGCTCCAGCAATAATTGAACATTTCAATCTGTTAAGAGTATCATCATTTACAGTTGCACCTAAAGCACATGGAGCATAAATATCCATATCCAAATCATATATTTCATCTAACCCAATAATCTTTGCACCATATTTTTTAGAAACTTCTTTTAAAGAAGGCTCATGAATATCAGTAACAAAAATGTCTGCCCCCTCATCTTTCAAATGCTTAATTAAGTATTGTCCAACATGACCTGCTCCTTGTACACCAACTTTTTTTCCTTCTAAAGAATCAGAACCAAATTGAGCTTTAGCACAAGCTTTCATTCCAACATAAACACCATAAGCAGTTACTGGTGAAGGATCTCCACTTTTGCCCGGTAATCCTGCAACATAATTAGTTTCTTTATTTACCCAAACCATATCCTGCGGTGAAATCCCAACATCTTCAGCTGTAATATATTTTCCACTTAATGATTCTACAAACATTCCAAAGCGTCTAAATAAAGCTTCATTTTTTTGAGTGTATGAATCCCCAATAATTACAGCTTTACCACCTCCTAAATTCAATCCAGAAATTGAATTTTTATATGTCATTCCTCTTGAAAGTCTCAATACGTCAGTTAAAGCATCTTGCTCATTTTCATATTGCCACATTCTTGTGCCTCCTAAAGCAGGACCTAAATCTGTATTATGAACAGCAATAATTGCTTTTAGTCCTGTTTCTCTATCTTGACAAAATAGAACCTGCTCATGATTCATACTAACCATTTGAGAAAGTGGATTCTTTTCATCTTTTGAAATTTCTCGAACTGCTATATCTGTCATTTTGATAGTTTTTTAAATTTTAGCCTTTTAAGCTATTAAAAGATAGTTACTTTTGAAATTCAAATTTTAAATATCTATATTTAAAAGGGATGCAAAGATAATCTTTTTACCCGATTGTCTTAAAGTTTAATTAAGAAAATAATATGCCCTTTTTCTTATCGATTACTTAACCATGAGGTCTTTAAAACATTTAAATAAATATCTATTAAAATACAAGTTCCGACTGTTACTTGGATTCGTATTTATTCTTATTTCTAACGTATTTGGAGTTTTTCCACCACATATAATTAAGGAAGCTTTTAATTTAGCTGACTCTCAACTTACTGGGAGTATATATGTTACAGAATCTTACTTATCTTCTATATTTGAAGGGTTATCCTTTACTAAAATAATTCTTCTCTTTGGAGTTATTGTTTTAATACTTGCGCTAATAAAAGGAATATTTGTGTTTTTCATGAGACAAACAATAATCATAATGTCACGTTTAATCGAATATGATTTAAAAAACGAAATATATGAGCACTATCAAAAACTAGACGCTACCTTTTATAAAGAAAATAATACAGGTGATATTATGAACCGTATTAGTGATGATGTTAGTAAAGTAAGAATGTATTTAGGACCAAGTATAATGTATACAATCAACCTTATTATACTATTTGCTTTAGTAGTTCCTATAATGTTTTCTATTAATGTTAGACTATCTCTGTACTCTTTAATTCCTTTACCTATACTCTCAATCATTATTTATTTAGTAAGTAACCGTATTAATAAACAAAGTGAAAAAGTACAGTCTAAATTATCTGATATCACAACATTATCTCAAGAAACATATTCAGGAATAAGAATTATTAAAACTTATGTTAAGGAGAAATTCTTTTCTTCTAAACTAAATGCAGAAAACGAAGCTTACAAAGCCTACTCTATGAATTTAGTTAAAACCAATGCCTTCTTTTTCCCCATTATGATGCTATTGATTGGTTTAAGTACAATTTTAACGATCTATATTGGAGGTCAAGAATACATTGCGGGAAATCTCAAAGAAAAAGGAACAATTTTACAGTTTGTGATATATGTGAACATGCTTACCTGGCCAGTAACGGCAATTGGATGGGTTACTTCTATAGTACAAAGGGCTGCGGCATCACAAACAAGAATTAATGAATTTTTATCTACGCAACCAAAAGTTAAAAACCCAACAAGTGATCAATTAAATTTAGAGGGTGATATTGTTTTCAAAAATGTATCTTTTACTTATCCAGAATCTGGAATTACTGCACTAAAGAATATCTCATTCGAAATAAATCAGGGAAAAACGCTAGCAATAATTGGTAAAACAGGATCTGGAAAGTCTTCAATTATCAATTTATTACTTAGAACTTATGATGTTAACAAGGGAGAAATTTTTGTAGCAGATAAAAATATCAAAGAAATTAATCTAGATCAATTAAAAGAAAATACAGGCGTTGTTCCTCAGGATGTATTTCTATTTTCTGATACTATTGAAAATAACATCGCATTCGGCTATAAAAATAAATTACCCGATAAATCGATAATTGAAGAAGCAGCAAAGAATGCAGCAATACATAGTAGTATTAAAGAATTACCAAATGGATTTCAAACTCTTATTGGAGAAAGAGGAGTTACATTATCTGGTGGTCAAAAACAAAGAATATCTATAGCACGAGCCATAATAAAAGAACCGAAGATTTTAATTTTTGATGATTGCCTTTCGGCTGTAGATACTGAAACAGAAGATATTATTCTTACTAACCTTAAAAAAGTAATGGAAAATAAGACTTCCATTATAATAAGCCATAGAGTGTCTTCTGTTAAAAATGCAGACACTATTTTAGTATTGGATGAAGGTGAAATTATTGAAAAAGGAACTCATGATATACTTTTAAAAGCTAAAGGAAGTTATTACGAAACATACCAAACTCAATTATTAGAAACTGAAAAGAATAAAATAAAATAAATTTAATCATTTATTTGATAACTCATTAAATAATATATAAGTTTGCAACCCGTTAAAGGGGAAAATAAATTAGGAAAAATGGACGCGATTAAATTTGTAGAGAACGACTTATCACCAATTAGTGAATTACCATCTTTTAAATCTGGAGACACTATTACGGTATATTATAAAATTAAAGAAGGAGACAAAGAAAGAACACAGCATTTTCAAGGTGTTGTATTACAAAGAAGAAACCCCGGTGCTAACGAGACTTTTACAATTAGAAAAATGTCTGGCGGAATTGGTGTAGAAAGAATCTTTCCTTTAGCATCTCCTTTTATTGAGAAAATTGAAATAAACAAACATGGAGCTGTAAGAAGAGCTAGAATTTTCTATCTAAGAGAATTAACTGGAAAATCTGCAAGAATTAAAGAGAAAAAATATATCAAAAAATAATTTCAAAATTAAATTTTGAAAAAATTAAAATCCTCGAAATAATTTCGAGGATTTTTTTTGTTTAACATTTTAATTAGCTCAAAAAATATCCAATTATAAGCAGACCTTTATCGACCAATATCCAACCCATGTCTAAGTTTCAATAGTATCGCTTTTTATTAAAAAAAGATGGGTAAGTTTGTAACCCTATCAATTTAATTTTAAACTAACGGAACGGTATGAGGCAACTAAAAATTACCAAATCTATTACTAATCGTGATAGTGCATCTTTAGATAAATATCTACAGGAAATAGGTAGAGAAGATTTAATTACTGCCGAAGACGAAGTAGAATTAGCCCAACGAATCAAAGAAGGTGACCAAGTTGCTCTAGAAAAATTAGTAAAAGCAAATTTACGTTTTGTTGTATCTGTTTCTAAGCAGTACCAAAATCAAGGACTTACTCTACCAGATTTAATTAACGAAGGTAACTTAGGTTTAATTAAAGCTGCGCAACGATTTGACGAAACTAGAGGTTTTAAGTTTATATCATACGCTGTTTGGTGGATACGTCAATCAATTTTGCAAGCAATTGCAGAACAAGCAAGGATAGTAAGATTACCACTTAACCAAGTAGGGTCTTTAAATAGAATCAATAAGGCATTTTCTAAATTAGAACAAGAATTTGAAAGAGAACCATCTCCTGATGAAATTGCAGATAGCTTAGAAATTGAAAAAGATAAAGTAACAGAAGCTCAAAAAATATCTGGAAGGCATGTATCGATGGATGCTCCTTTTAGAGATGGCGAAGATGGAACACTATTGGATGTATTATCAAATGGAAATTCTCCTGTAGCAGATCTTACTTTAATAAATGAGTCATTACAAAAAGAGATTAAAAGATCATTATCAACTCTTACAGATAGAGAACAAGATGTTATTATCTTATTTTTTGGAATTGGTATACCTCATCCACTTTCTTTAGAAGAGATTGGTGAAAAATTTGGGTTAACAAGAGAAAGAGTAAGACAGATTAAAGAAAAAGGAATCAGAAGATTAAGGCATACATCAAGAAGTAAGTTATTAAAATCATATTTAGGATAAAATTTCATGGAAGTGTTAAACAACAAAGTCGCATACGAAAATAAATTAAACGATTACGTTAAAAACGAAAAATCAGCAGTAAGCTTAATAAGCTCTATTGGTTATTTAATGTATGAGAAATCGATAGAACTTGTCTTGTTCAGGAATCCTTTAGTTGACAAAAGTATTTCAGAGGTTTTAAAATTACATATCAAAGCAAGATCAACTTCTTCAACACCAGTAAAAATAACTGATACTGCAGCGTTAGCCAAAGAAATTATTGAGTTAAATATTGCTCCATCAAAATTAGACATTGGAAAATTAGCTCGTGAATGGAATCTTGAAAAAGACAATTTCGATTCAAAAGCAGACTTTCTGAAAAATAAATTAGCTGGTTTTGATAATTCTGAAGATCATAACATTACTCCAAAGGATGTAATACTTTATGGGTTTGGAAGAATTGGAAGATTAGCTGCAAGAGAATTAATTAAACAAGCAGGAAAAGGTCAACAATTAAGACTAAGAGCTATTGTTACAAGAAGTGTTACTGATGACTCTATAACCAAACGTGCTGCTTTATTAATGAATGATTCAGTTCATGGTGAGTTTAAAGGTAATGTAGATATTGATTTAAAAAATAGAGCACTAATAATTAATGGTCAAATTGTTAAGTTAATTGAAGCTAGCAACCCTGAAGATACTGATTACACATCTTATGGAATTAACGATGCTTTAATAATTGACAATACTGGTGTTTTTTCTGATAGAGAAGCATTAGGAAGACACATGAAAGCAAAAGGGGTTAGTAAAGTTTTGTTAACAGCTCCTGGAAAAGGGATTCCTAATATCGTTTATGGGATTAATGAAGGTGAATTAGATTTAGAAAAAGAAGATATTTATTCTGCAGCCTCTTGTACTACAAACGCTATTGCTCCAATTTTATATACAATTGAAAATACTTTAGGTGTAGTAAAAGGCCATATTGAAACAATTCATGCTTACACGAATGATCAGAACTTATTAGATAATATGCATAAGAAACCTCGTAGAGGTCGTTCCGCTGCAATTAACATGGTAATTACATCTACTGGTGCAGGAAATGCTGTTACCAAAGTTGTACCAAGCTTAAAGGATAAATTAACTGCAAATGCAGTTAGAGTTCCTACTCCAAATGGATCTTTAGCCATATTAAATCTTAATGTAGATAAAGGTACTTCTGTTGATGAAATTAATGAAATCGTTAAAAAATCAGCTGTAGAAGGAAATTTAGTAAATCAAATTAGATACGAAAACGATCCAGAGTTAGTATCAAACGATATTATTGGAAATATTTGTTGTTCAGTATTTGATAGTCACGCTACAATAGTATCAAACGATAAAAAGAACGTTGTACTTTACGTATGGTACGATAATGAATTTGGCTATACTAAGCAAGTTATTAGATTAGCTAAGTACATTGCAAAAGTTAGAAGACTAATTTATTATTAGAAATAAGATTAATTATAATTAAAGCTCATTCACCTATTGGTGCATGAGCTTTTTATTTACAACACTATGGCAATAACAAAAGTAGACAACCGATTAAAAAATATTATCACTGATCTTTATTCATCAGAAGATAAAAAAGTATTTACAGCTTTAAAACAAGTTAGAAAGCACGGAAAAAGAGAGGCTATAATCCCATTAGTTGAATTACTGTGCTCATCTAAAAATGAAGAAGTTAAGAATGAAATTGCAGCTATCCTATTTGACCTAAAAGATCAAACAGTTGTTGAAGATCTTATAATTGCCTTAGAAGATGAAAAATACAAAAGCGAAAAAGCAACATTAGTTTCAATATTTTGGCAATCTTCTTTAGATTCAAGCGAGCATATTTCTACAATTGTTAGACAAGCCATGACTGAAGACTATATCGTTGGGATTGAAGTTTTAAGTGTTATTGATAATTATGAAACTACATTTCAAGAAACTGAAATAGAAGATCTTAAATTTGATTTAGATGAAGCTATTCAATCGGAAGAAACTGAAAAAAGAGATCTCCTAATTTCTATCCGTTTAGCTATAGATGCTTTAAATTTAGAGTTTTAAGAAGAAACAGTCAATTTCACTAAATAGTCATCATTATCTCCCTCTAAAACAAGTTCTGTTTTAAAACCAAATTCTGATGCTTTAGTCATAAGCGTATTAAAGTCGACAAAAAGCCAATCAAATTTATCTGTAATCGAATCTTTATATTTCATTTGATAAACAACTTCTCCAGAATAAGAAGAGTTTAGGTCCATCCAGATAGAACCATCTTCTTGTTCAAACATATAAGATATATCAGAAGAATCTAATAATATTTGACCACCTCCATTAAGTAGTGTTTTTGCTTTAATCAAAAACTTATCAAGTCCATTGAGAGATCCGGCAATACCGATACCATTCATTAGAAACAATAAAGTATCATATTTCTTATTTAAATCATAGAAATTTATACATTCAGAGGATAAGCCTCTTGTACTCATAACTTCTACAGCTCCCTTTGACACATCAATTGAAGTGACATCAAACCCTTTATTCTTGAGAATTATAGAATGGCAGCCACTTGCAGCACCTACATCTAAAATCGTTCCTTTACAAAGAGACAAAGCTTTGGTTTCAATTTTAGGCAGTTCTTCCTCCTTACGAAATAAATAAGAAATAGGAATTACATCATCCTCCGATATTGAAGATATAACCAAAATATCTACGGTATGAACGTTATTAGAATAATCCAACAACGCTCTACCTATAACATCTTTATTCAAAATTATAGATGAATTTTTTCTCCTTTCTCATCAATAAAATGATACTCTAATAAACCTTGAGAGGTTGTTGGAAAAACAGTGATATTTCTATCATATTTATTCTTCCAGTCTTTCCTTAAAGAAGTTGGGTTAAAAAATGAACCTCCAGTTTTCTTATTGATAAAAGCCTCAACATAAGGGTGAGTATTTATTCTAATATTTTTCCCTTTAAATTGTTGAGAAAGATATCTCAAATTACTTTCTATTTCGTCTACCAATAATATCGTTGAATGAACCTCTCCATCACCATTACATGAAGGACATTTTTCGGCTGTTTTAATATCCATTTCAGGCCTAACACGCTGACGAGTAATCTGAATTAAACCAAATTTACTTGGAGGTAAGATATTATGTTTAGCTCTGTCATCCTTCATAAACTCTTTCATTTTTTCAAATAAAAGTTTACGATTAGCTGATTCTTTTAGATCAATAAAATCAACAACTACGATACCTCCCATATCACGCAACCTTAGTTGGCGTGCAACTTCTTCTGCAGCTTCTAAGTTTACTTCTAAAGCATTCTGTTCCTGTGTTTTATCTTTCTTTTTTCCTCTTTGACCACTATTTACATCAACAACATGAAGTGCTTCTGTATGCTCAATAATTAGATAAACTCCAGTTTTAAGTGTTACGTTTTTTCCGAAAGAAGTTTTAATTTGTTTTTCAATACCAAAATTCTCAAAAATTGAAACATTTCCTTGAAAAAGTTTAACAATTTTCTCTTTATCTGGAGCTATTTCCTGCAAATAAGTCTTTAACTCATCAAACAGTACTTCATCATTTACATGAATATTGCTAAAATCTTTATTTAAAACATCTCTTAATAAGGATGAAGTTCTATTAATTTCTCCTAAGACTTTCTTAGGTGCATGAGCATTTTTCAACTCATCATAGCAAAGTTTCCAGCGATCAGTTAAACCGGTCATATCAGCATGTAAGTCTGCAACTTTCTTATCTTGCGCTACAGTTCGAATGATAACACCAAACCCTTTAGGTTTAATACTTTCTATTAATCTCCTTAATCTATCCTTCTCTGCAGAGTTCTTTATTTTTTGAGAAATAGAAATTTTATCCGAAAATGGCACCAAAACTAAATACCTTCCTGCCAAAGAAATCTCTGAACTTAATCGAGGCCCTTTAGTAGAAATAGGTTCTTTTGCTATTTGTACAAGGATATTTTGATTTGATTTTAGAGTTGCCTCTATCTTTCCTGTTTTTTCAATTTCTGGTTCTAATTTAAAATCTAAGTCAGGTCTATTATATTTCCCTCCTGTTACACCTCTGGTGTATTTTGAGAAAGATTTAAACTTTGATCCTAAATCTAAATAATGTAAAAACGCATCCTTTTCGTAACCAACGTTAACAAAAGTTGCATTTAATCCTGGCATAATCTTTTTGACCTTACCAAGGTAAATATCTCCAACTGAAAAGTTATTATTGCTTTTTTCTTTATGTAATTCCACCAGTTTTGAATCCTGAAGGATGGCAATAGTAACCCCGTCTGATGAAGAATCTATAACAAGTTCTACACTCATTTTTAAGGTTTTTATACCAAAACGAAAATCTCCTTATCAAAAATGACAAGAATTATAGTACCTGATTAACAAACTAATACGGTAATAGTTCTAAAATTCTTTCGGGTACTCAATCTAATCAAGCCTAAAAATAGGCTCAAATAAGATTGGATATATAAATAGAAAATAAAAACATTAGCTCCTATTATAAAATAGGAGCTAATAGTTGAAAATTTTACTTTTTCTTTTTGTGTCTGTTCTTTCTTAATCTCTTTTTACGCTTATGCGTGGCCATTTTATGTCTTTTTCTTTTTTTACCGCTTGGCATATCTTTTTGATTTATGTTTTAATAATATTTTTAATTTCTTTTATCTCTTACTTTACATGCTTCTTAACCTTCTCAACAAATGATTTTGAAGGTTTAAAAGATGGAATATTGTGTGCTGGAATAATAATAGTTGTATTCTTTGATATGTTTCTTCCAGTTTTTTGTGCTCTTTTCTTAACAACAAAACTACCAAAACCTCTTAAATAAACGTTCTGTCCATCCTCTAAAGATTTTCTTACAGTTTTCATAAACTCCTCTACAGTTGTTTGTACTGCCAACTTCTCTATACCTGTCTTCCCTGAAATCTTATTAACTATATCTGCCTTCGTCATTTTAAAATACCTTTTTAACTATTTAAATTCCAATTATTTATCTTTTAAGGTCAGCAAATATAAGAGTTTTAATCAATAGTCAATGAAACATTTTATAATTTTAGACAAAATTTATTATATAGTCGACAAGTCAAGTATTTATGGGGTTTTCAGAAAAATTAATAGTGTGGTACAATGAAAATAAACGCGATTTACCATGGCGAAAAACAACGGATCCGTATCAAATTTGGTTATCCGAAATCATTTTGCAGCAAACTCGAGTAAATCAAGGTCTCGATTATTTCAATAAATTCATAAAAAAACACCCCGATATTCATTCTTTAGCTCAATCTTCTGAAAAGGATGTTTTAAATTTATGGCAAGGATTAGGTTATTATTCAAGAGCAAGAAATTTACACTTTACAGCAAAATACATTTCAAATGAATTGAATGGTGAGTTCCCAACAGTATATAACGAAATCTTAAACTTAAAAGGAGTTGGCGAATATACTGCCGCTGCTATAGCATCATTCGCATACAAAGAAGTATACCCTGTTGTTGACGGGAACGTTTATCGTGTTTTATCAAGAATTTTTGGAGTTGAATATCCAATTGACTCTACTGAAGGTAAAAAGGTTTTTAAACAATTGGCTACAGAATTAATAGACACAAAAAATCCTGACACTTATAATCAGTCAATTATGGAGTTTGGTGCACTTCAATGTACTCCAAAAAAACCAAATTGCGAAGATTGTACATATCTACTAGAATGTTTCGCCTATAAAAATGAATTAATTACTGAACTTCCTAAAAAAGAAAAAAAAATAAAGAAACGAAATCGTTACTTCAATTATTTGGTAATTATTGATGAAGATTCTATCTATTTAAATGAACGAAAAGAGAAAGATATTTGGCAAGGTCTTTTCGATTTTCCTGTTTTTGAAACAAATGAACCGTTAACGTCTTTCCCTTTATTAGAAAAGGAATTTAGCAATATTGGTCTAATCCTAAAAAACCAGTCTATTGAATATAAGCACATATTAAGTCATCAAAAAATATATGCTACATTCTGGTTAGTGTCAAGTAATAAAACAAAAAATATTAACTCTAAATTTCTTAAAACTACACTCAAAGAGATTAACAATTACCCTATTCCTAAATTGATTGATAATTATCTTAAAACAATTCTATAAAATCATATATTTGATTTGTAATTATTAAAGAATGTAATGGCAGGAATAAACAAAGTGATTTTAGTTGGAAACTTGGGTAAAGACCCTGAGGTTAGATATTTAGAAGGAGGAACTGCCGTGGCGAACTTTCCTATTGCAACTTCAGAAACCTTTAAAGACAAGACCTCTGGAGAACGAAAAACGAATACAGAATGGCATAACATTGTTGTATGGAGAGGTTTAGCTGAAATTGCTGAAAAGTATTTAAAAAAAGGATCTCAAATTTATTTAGAAGGAAAATTAAGAACAAGGCAGTGGCAGGATAAAGACGGGAACAACAGATACACAACCGAAGTTGTTGCTGACAACTTACAAATGTTAGGAAGAAAAGAGGATAGCACATCAGGCAGCACAGGTCAAAAAAATACCACAATAGATAGTCAAGATTCTATAAAAACAGAAAACCCTGCACCCTCTTCAGAAGTTGACAAAAGCAATGATCGGGTAGATGATTTACCTTTTTAATTAATTATAAACTTTAGAATTGGACCCCGAACCCTTATTCACATTAATTTTACTAGCTGGTTTTTTAAAACCAATCTCTATAGGATTATTAATCTCATTTTTCACTCTATTAGTACTTCTGCTATTTTCTGCATTAATTTCTGGATCTGAGGTTGCTTACTTTTCTTTAAACCCTAGCGAAAAAGATGAGCTTAACTCTTCTGATAAACAATCATATGAAAAAGTTAATTTGTTACTTGCCGAACCTAAAAAATTGTTAGCAACAATATTGATATCTAACAACTTTGTAAATGTTGCTATCATTATTATTTCAACCTATACAATAGATAATACTTTTGATTTTAAACTTTTCCCAACTATTTTAATGTGGGGCGAAGATATTACCACTGGAATGATTTTTGGAATACAAGTTATTGGAATAACATTTATGATTTTGCTATTCGGAGAAGTTATCCCAAAAGTTTATGCGACTAAACACGCTCTTAAGTTAGCAGGCATAATGGCAAACCCACTAATATTATTAAAAAAAATATTTAAACCTGTTAGCTCTTTATTGATATATTCTACAGGAATTATTGATAGAAAAGTAAAGAAAAAAGGATTAGATGTTTCTGTAGGAGAGTTATCTGAAGCTTTAGATTTAACGAAAGATTTTGATAAAGGAAATGATGAACACAGAATTTTAAAAGGAATAGTGAAATTTGGCGAAACTAGCGTAAAGCAAGTAATGAAATCTAGAGTTGATGTTGTTGGCCTAGATAAGAATGCAAAATTTGATGAAATTGTTACTACTATTTTAGAAAGTGGTCATTCACGAATTCCAATTTATGAAGGCTCTTTTGACAAAATTGTTGGACTACTTTACATTAAAGATTTACTCCCTCACATTAAAGAGTCTGAAAATTTTAATTGGAATAGCTTAATCCGTAATCCATTTTTTGTTCCTGAGAACAAAAAATTAGATGATTTGCTAAAAGAGTTTCAAGAAAAAAAAATACATCTAGCAATTGTTGTTGACGAATATGGTGGTTCTTCTGGAATTATAACATTAGAAGATGTGTTAGAAGAAATTGTTGGAGAAATTAGTGATGAATTTGATGCTGATGACATCTCTTATTCTAAGGTAAATAAGAACACTTACATTTTTGAAGGAAAAACTGGGTTAAACGATATTTTTAAAATAATTGATATTGAGGACGAATCCGTTTTTGATGAAATTAATACAGAAGCAGATTCCCTTGCTGGTTTAGTTATTGAAATTGCAGGGAGAATTCCAGTAAAACACGAAAAGATAACCTATAAGTATTTTACGTTTACAATTGAGGCTGCAGATAACAGAAGAGTTAAAAGAATTAAACTGGTAATTGGAACACCTAAAAATAATCAGGAATAAGAAAACATTAAGTCATTTTTTGCTGATTATTTGAACAGTAAAAAAACACAAGTAATTTTATAATAATGAAAAAAATATTTTTTACTATAGTTATCTTAACACTAATTTTTAGCTGCAGTGGTGATGCTTTTACTCCAAAACCAAAAGGTTATTTTAGAATTGATTTGCCAAAAAAGGAATATGTTGCCATAGATAAAGATTGCCCTTTTAATTTTGAAATCCCAAAGTACGGAAGTATACAGCCTGATGCTAATCGACCAGATAAGCCATGTTGGTTTGATTTGAATTTTACAGAATTAAATGCAAGTATCTACTTTAGTTATATTCCTATTGAAGATAATTTAAACGAAAAACTAGAAGACTCTAGAACCTTAGCATTTAAACACACTGTTAAAGCTTTTGATATTGAACAACAAACCATAAGCTTCCCTGAAAAAAAAGTATATGGCTTAATTTATAGTATTGAAGGAAACGCTGCTTCTGCTTACCAGTTTCATTTAACAGATAGTACCAACCACTTTTTAAGAGGCTCCTTGTACTTTAACAACATACCAAACCAAGACTCTATACAACCAGTTTTAGAGTTTGTAAAAGAAGATATCACACACCTATTTGAAACTTTTGAGTGGAAGTGAGGAAGGTTTTAGTCATATCACTTTTATTAATTGTAAGATTGAATGGGTTTGGAAAAGTCAAGCAATTAAGTGAGTCAAAAAATGGTTTTGAAGAGTCAACATTAATTGATATTATACAAAGGTTACTATACAGTTCAGGAAATAAAATTAAAGCTAAATAAGAACTCTGGCGTATTTATTACCCACCTTTTAATGATACACTACTATGGTATGCCAAGATAATTGTTTACTGGAAAACTCTGTTATTCAATCCAAACAAACTTTCACAAAAGATAGATTCACCAAAGTTTCCTTTGATAATAAGGACAATAATATCCAAAAATTAATTCACAAAAATAGTGCTAATGACCCTGCTCATAGTTTATTAGTTTTAAAAAGCAATGGAGCTATTAAAAATTAAATCGAAATGTATGATATAACTAAATATAATAAAGGAAAAATAATTCATCGGGGTGCTTTCGATAATTATAAAGGGAAGGTTTGCACTTTTTAGTTTATTGATATAAAACAGGTGACTTAATAAGAGTAAAAAAGTATGAAGAAGAAATAAATATTTCAGATAATAAATTAAAAAACCTCCTTTCTAAATAATTAATATTCTTTAAGATTTCTTAACATTTACAAGCTTGTTTTACTCATTATTTTTGTTGTGTGAATTTATTCCGAACAATATTATTACTTAGCATTTGTACTTTCTACACAATCTCTTTAGTTGCACAACAGCAATTTGTAAAAGGATTAATTCTGAGTCAATCCGACTCCTCAATTATTAGTCATGCACACATTATTAATACAACTTCAAAAATTGGTGTTACGAGTAATCAAACTGGAGCGTTTTTTATTCAAGCAAAATTAGAAGACACTCTCGTTATCTCTTTTATAGGTTTTAAATCTTTAAGAATTTCTGCTTCAAATATTGATAGTAAGGTTTATTTAACTAGAGCCATTCACAACATAGAGACTTATACGGTTTTACCCTACAAAGATTTTAATGAGTTTAGAGAAGCTTTTACCAAACTAGAATTAAAAGACACGTCTAGTTTTAAGTTGAATACAAGTTTTGTTTTATCTATTGATGAATTGAAATCATGGGGGCCTCCACAAAGTATTCTAAGAGGACAATTTACTGCTCTTGCTGCAAAATTCAATAAACGAATTAAAGACAAGAAAAACTATGATAGATTAATTGCAAGAGATAAGCATAGAGCTTTTTTAGCCACAAAATTTAATTCTAAATTAGTTAAGCAAGCAACAGTATTGAGAGAAGAATATCAAATTAACTCCTTTATGGAATATTGTGATTTTACAGATCAGTTTATTGAGTTATCATCCCATTACAAATTAGTAGATCAAATTATAAACTGCTTTGATGAGTACACTAATTTACCAATGGTTAATAAGTGATTTAAAGAATGAAAAGCTTGTTATTACAAACTTGATAAGGAACCTCAATCAAAATAACCTTCAGTTATAAGTAATTACTTATAAGTCAGAATAAACAAGCCTCTTTACAAGAAATTATGACTCTTTAAGATTTATTAACATTTACAAACTGCCTTAAATTTTAGTTTTGTAATGTGAATTTATTCAGAACCACAATATTAATTAGCTTTTCTGCTTTAAGCTCTATCTCATTAGTTGCACAAAAGCAATTTACAAAAGGGCTAATCCTGAGTCAAACTGATTCTTCAATTATTAGTCATGCTCATATTATTAATACAACTTCAAAAAATGGAGTTATAAGTAATCAAACTGGGAGCTTCTTTATTCAAGCTAAATTAGAAGATACTTTACTTATTTCTTTTATTGGATTTGAAGCTCTAAAAATTCAAGTTTCTGAAGCTGAACATAAGATTTATTTAAAAAGAGCTATTTATAATATAAGACCCTTCACTGTTTTACCCTACAAAGATTTTAAGGAATTCAGAGAGGCTTTTACAAAATTAGAAATCAAAGATACTCTCAAAGATATTGTAAATCCAAGCATTATGCTCTCTATAGCAGAACTAAAAAGCTACATTCCTAGAGGAATGCGAAAATCAGGAGCTTATGGAAATCCAGGGAAAGAAGCTTACCTTAAAATGCTGAAAAAAGATAATCTACGGACGATTCGCTTTAACCCTATAGTAATCAAAAAAATCACTCAAATAAAAACTGAAAATCAAATAAAAACCTTTATAGAGTATTGTGATTTTACAGATCATTTTATTGACTCCTCTACTGAATATCGTTTAGTAGATCAGATTATATATTGCTATAAAGAGTACATTAATTTACCAATGGCAAGTAAATAATTTAGACTTTTCTAAAACTACTCATCGAATAAACAACAGCTCCTAATAAGAAAAAGGCTCCTACTTGGTGAGTAACTCCCAGCCAAACCGGAACAGCATACAACAAGGTAAAAACTCCGAGTAAAAACTGAAAAAACACAACAACTATTAAAGCGATTAAAGATTTCTTTTGGGAACTGTTCAATTCAAATTTTGTACTCTTTATTAACAAGAAGATTACTAATCCAACAACAATATAGGCTAAATAGCGATGAATAAACTGCACCCCCCCTATACCATCAACAAAATTATTCAATAAAGGCTCCATAGCAGTAACAGATTCTGCAATCCAGGTATCTCCCATTTTAGGCCAAGTATTCATAATAAATCCTGCATTTAATCCTGCCACAAAAGCTCCATAAACAATTTGTAAAACAGTAATAAAAAATAAAACAATCACTCCTTTTCTCATAAAAGCAACATTTGGTCTTTCCTCATTACTAGACATTAACTCTAGAGCCACCCAAAAAGTGTAAGCAAAGGTTAAGAATGCTGAAGTTAAATGGGTTGCTAAACGATAATGACTTACATCAGGATCATTTACCAATCCACTCTTAACCATCCACCAACCAAGAAACCCTTGAAAAGCTCCCATACAAAGGATAATTACACATTTTCCAATTAGTTTTCCTTCAATTTTATTCTTAATTAAAAAATAGAAGAAAGGTATAATAAAAACCAACCCTACTAATCTGCCTATTAAACGATGTATATATTCCCAAAAGAAAATAGCTTTAAATTCATCTAAAGTAAACATGTAGTTAACCTCTTGGTACTCTGGAAATTGTTTGTATTTATCAAAAGTAGTAATCCAGTCTTGTTCGTTTAATGGCGGAATCATTCCGACAACCAATTTCCAATCTACCATAGATAAACCAGAATTTGTCAATCTGGTTATTCCACCGATAACAACCATTAAAAAAATTAAAGCACAGCCAGACAAAAGCCAAATGATTACAGATTTATGAGGATTATATTTTAACATTTTTTATTTTAAAAAAAGCGATGTAAAAAACATCGCTCTATATTTATATATATTTCTTTTTCCAAATTAAATCTGATCTAATAATAATGTAAACAGGTTTGGAATTTTAAAGCTTGGTAAGCTTACATTCGTAATTGTTCTTTCACTTTCTTCAGAAGCGTCAACTTCCTTATTTTCAATTAACTCTTCAACTCTAATTGCTTCTACCCAGTTATTAACTTTATACTGACCATCAGCAATACTTTCAATTTTTACAATAATTTCTTTTTCAGAAATAGCTGCTGCATCAAATTCAAAATGAGCTTTTCCTGTCTCATAATCAACATCTGAATTTACAACTCCGGTTAAACTAGCAATATCTTTTTCAATTGTTGCAGCACAACCCATTGCGCAGACCATGCCTTCAATAGCATAATCAGCAATAGTTAGGTTTTCAGTAGTCACCTCTGTAGAATTTATTTCTGTTTGTTCCGAGCTACTTCCACAAGAAGAAACTACAGATACAACAAACATTAATGTAAATATTTTTTTAACTGTAATCATACCCCAAAAATAATAAATAATTAGTAGAATTGTCGTTACTTTTACATCCTATTTTTAAATATGAAATTCTTCGATTTAGATAAAAAAATTTGGCAATGGATTGCGCTGTTGTTCCTCGCTATAATTTGGGGAAGTTCATTTATTCTAATGAAAAAAGGTCTAGTCGTTTATTCTCATAATGTAGTTGCAGCATTAAGAATTAGTTTGGCATCAATAGTTTTAATCCCATTTGCCTTAAAAGGTTTTAAGAAAGTTAATGCCAAAGATTGGAAATATTTAATTTTTACTGGTGTTATTGGTAACGGAATACCTGCTTTCTTATTTACATTCGCACAAACAGAGGTTTCTAGTTCTTTAACAGGAATGTTAAACTCATTAGTCCCTATTTTCTCTTTGATTGTTGGTGTATTTCTATTTAAATCAAAACCACTGAAAACTCAGGTAATTGGAATATTTATTGGGCTTTTAGGTGCTTCGGGACTTATCCTTTCTAACGGACTTCCTTCTGAAAATTCTAACTTTATGTTTATTCTATTAATTGTTTTAGCTACAGTTTGTTATGCTCTTTCAGTTAATGTTATTAAAACTTATTTAAAAGAAATAAATGCTATCCATATTACGGCACTATCTTTTATTTGTCTTGCACCTTTTACAATTACTTATTTATTAACCACTAATTTCATTGAAGTTACTATTAATAATTCAGCCTCTTTTAATGCATTAGTCTATATAGGAATACTTGCTATTTTAGGAACTGCCTTAGCAATAATTATTTTTAATTTACTTATTAAAGCTACTACAACAGTTTTTGCTACAAGCGTGACTTACTTAATTCCTATTGTTGCCATTTTTTGGGGAATTTTTGATGGAGAAACAATGAATATGATTCAAGTTGTTAGCGCTTTAATTACATTAATTGGAATCTACTTTATAAACAAACGTTAAGTGTATCTTTAAGGAGTACATGCATCGCTAAAAATCACTTTTTTTACACCTTTTTTTTTCTGAAATAAACTTATTTTTAACCGCTTTTTAAAGCTTTAATATTTATATCTTTGCATCGTATTTTTGAAAAATTATTGAATGGCATCATCAACTAAGTATATTTTTGTAACCGGAGGAGTTACCTCCTCTTTAGGAAAAGGAATAATAGCAGCTTCTTTAGCTAAACTCTTGCAAGCAAGAGGTTATTCTGTGACTATTCAAAAATTGGATCCCTATCTTAATGTTGATCCAGGAACGTTAAATCCATATGAACATGGTGAATGTTTTGTTACTGATGATGGAGCTGAAACTGATCTAGATTTAGGCCATTATGAGCGTTTTTTAAATGTAAATACTTCTCAAGCTAACAATGTAACTACTGGTAGAATATACCAACATGTTATTAATAATGAGCGTGAAGGAGTTTATTTAGGAAAAACAGTTCAAATTATTCCTCACGTTACTGATGAAATTAAAAGAAGAATTAAATTACTAGGAGAAACTGGTAAATACGATATTGTTATTACTGAAATTGGTGGTACAGTTGGAGATATTGAATCTTTACCTTACGTTGAAGCTGTTCGTCAGTTAAAATGGGAACCAAATTTCGATTGTATCGTTTTACACTTAACATTAGTACCATTTCTGGCTGCTTCTGGTGAGTTAAAGACAAAACCTACACAACACTCAGTTAAACAATTGTTAGAATCAGGTGTCCAGCCAGATATTTTAGCGTTAAGAACAGAGCATAAACTAACAGATGGAGTTAAAGAAAAAGTAGCTCTATTTTGTAATATAGCTCAAGAAGCAGTAATTCAAGCAATTGATGCATCAAGTATTTATGATGTTCCGAACCTAATGAAAGCTGAAGGGTTAGATAAAGTTGTTTTAGATAAACTTTCATTACCTCACAAAGAAGAGCCTATGTTAACAGCATGGAATGAAGTTTTAAGTAAAATTCAAAAACCAAAACATAAAGTAACAATCGGTTTAGTTGGAAAGTATATTGAATTAAAAGATTCATATAAATCTATTGCTGAAGCACTTATTCATGCTGGAGCAAGAAACGAAACCAAAGTTGATATCAAGTGGATTCACTCTGAAGGTGTTAATAATGAAAACGCTTCTGAAAAGCTATCTAATTTAGATGGTGTATTGGTTGCTCCTGGTTTTGGAGAAAGAGGAATCGAAGGTAAAATTGCTACAATTCAATATGCTAGAGAAAATAAAGTACCTTTCTTTGGAATCTGTTTAGGAATGCAGGCAGCAGTTGTTGAATTTGCAAGAAATGTTTTAAACCATTCTGATGCACATTCTACCGAAATGGAGCCAGAAACTTCTAACCCTGTTATATATTTAATGGAAGAGCAGCGTGAAATCACTGAAAAAGGTGGAACAATGCGTTTAGGAGCTTATCCTTGTAGTATTGACAAAAAATCGAATGTTTATGAAGCTTATGCTGAAACTAACATTTCAGAAAGACATAGACATAGATATGAATTTAATAACGAATATAGAGAAGCTTATATAGCAGCAGGAATGAAAACTACAGGGATTAACCCTGACAACAATCTAGTTGAAATTGTCGAAATAGAAGATCATCCTTGGTTTGTTGGAGTTCAATTTCATCCAGAATATAAAAGTACCGTAATTAACCCCCACCCATTATTTGTAAACTTTGTTAAAGCTAGTTCTTTAGTAAAAGAGCAGAAGTTAGCAATTGCTAATAATTAAGATATCCCCTATCAATTTTATAGATTAAGAAATACATGAGCGCAAAAGGATTTGATAAAAACTCGTTAATTGGATTAGTATTAATTGGAGCTATACTTTTAGTATTTAGCTACATGACTAGCCCAACTGAAGAAGAAATTAAAGCAAAAGCTGAGCAAGACAATCAGGCTAAATCTAAGCAAGAACAAGTTGATAAAAACATTGAAACAATTACCGAAGTTAATTCTATTGGGTCTTCGATAAATGTTGATCAGTCTATCACTGAAACTGTTATTTCAAACAAGCTTGATTCTGCCAAACAATTAGAAACTTTAGTTAAATATGGTGGTTTCGCTAAAGCGACAATTGGTGATAAAAAAGAATTTACCTTAGAGAATGAGAATGTTAAAGTAACTCTTTCTAACAAAGGTGGTAGAGTTAGTTCAGTTCAATTAAAAGAATTTCAAACCTATGACTCTCTTCCTTTATTCTTATTTCATGAAGATTCTTCTCGTTTTAATATTGAATTAACTACAAACGATGGATTAGGTGGAACAAGAGTTGTAAATACTGAAAATTTATTCTTTGAAACAGAGAATAGAAGCGTAAAAGTTGAAGGTCAAAGTAGTAAGAGTATTTCTATGAAGCTCTATTATGGTTCTAAAGACAGCTATTTAGAATACAAATACACTTTAAAGGGAAACTCTTATTTAGTTGATTTTGAATTGAACTCTGTTGGATTAGATAATGTACTTTCGAAAGGTTTTCCTTACTATGTAAACTGGAATATGTTTACTCCTAATCAAGAAAAAACTATTCCTAACCAACAACAAAAAAGTACTATCTATTACAAATATAGTAGTGGTGATATCGATTATATTTATGAAACAAAATATGAAAAAGAAAATATGGAAACTTCTGTTGATTGGATTATGTTCAAACAACAATATTTTAATTCCACATTAATAGCAACAGAGCAACCATTCGACTCTGATTCTGATATTGAAACAATTGAAATTCCTGAAGGAAAAACTCCAAACTATGTTCAAGGAATGAATGCAAACATTACTATTCCTTATGACGGGGGGAATAATGAATCTTTTGCAATGCAGTATTATTTCGGGCCAAATAGAGCTCAAAATTTAGAAGATATTGGTATTGGTTTAGACAAAACTTTAGATTATGGTTGGGGTATATTTGGATGGGTTAATATTTACCTAATTAGACCTGTTTTTGATTTCTTAAATAGCTTTAATATTTCTATCGGAATTATCATTTTATTATTGACTTTAATTATTAAGTCTCTACTTTTCCCTATTACTTGGAAAACTTATTTGAGTAGTGCGAAAATGAAGGTATTAAAACCTGAAATTGAAGAATTAAAAAAGAAAAATGGAAGCGACAAAGTAAAGCAACAACAAGCAACAATGTCTTTATACCGTCAAACTGGTGTAAATCCTTTAGCAGGATGTATTCCAATGCTAATTCAAATGCCAATTTTGTTTGCATTATTCCGTTTTTTTCCTGCTACTTTTGATTTAAGACAAAAAAGCTTTTTATGGGCAGAAGATTTATCTACTTATGATTCTATTTACGATTTAGGATTTAACATTCCTATGTATGGAGATCACATTAGTTTATTTACTTTGATGATGGCTATATCGATGATTTTTTACACTAAGGCTAACAGTCAAATGACAGCTGGTATGGGTGGTGATTCTGGAGGTGCAATGGCAGCTCAAATGAAAATGATGACTTACCTAATGCCAATTATGATGTTGTTTTTCTTTAACAGCTATGCAGCAGGTTTAAGTTTATACTATTTAATAGCCAATGTAATTACAATACTTCAACAATATGTAATTAGAACATGGATTGTGGATGAAGATAAATTACATGCAAAAATTCAAGCGAACAAAACTAAGAAAAAGAAAAAGTCTGGTTTTGGTGCTAAAATTGAAAAGCGTTTAAAAGATGCTCAAAATTTACAAGAAAAACGTAAAAAGAAATAATGAATTGGTTGATCATAATAACAACTTTAACAGTTTTACTTTCTTGCAAACAAAGTGAAATGACTACTGATGCCAATAATAGCACTCAAAAAGAAATAACTACTGAAGCTACTCCAATTAAAGAAGCACTCTTCTTAACAATGGAAAGAACTCCATGCCTAGGAAGATGTCCTAATTATAAAATTACAATAATGAATACTGGTAAAGTATCTTATAACGGGAAGAAATTTACAGAACCTTTAGGGCAGTATACAAAAATGTTATCATCTAAACAGCTTTCTAAAATCCAACAGAAAATGGAAAATATTAACCTTTTTGAGATGAATGATAAATATGACGGAAGAGTTACTGACATTTCTGCTGTATCTATATTTATTGTTTACAAAGGACATAAAAAGAAGATATTTGATCGTTACGGAGGTCCTAAAGAATTACGTGAATTTGAAGAATTAATTGATACTATTGTAATTGATGATCAATTGATAGAGATTAGAAATTAGAGAAAATTTTAATTTTCAACTAAACTCTTTTAAAAAATTAACTTATCAAGTAAAGATATGGCTATTGAAGTTAAAGAGGTAACAGGTACTAAAGGTTTTAAAGACTTTGTAAATGTTCAATTTGATATATATAAAGATAACAATTATTGGGTACCTCCTTTGAAAAAAGATGAGGCTAAAGCACTACAAGCTGAGTATAATCCTGCATTTCGTTTTTGTGAAGCTAAGTTTTGGGTAGCCTATAAAAACGGTAAACGTGTTGGTAGAATTGGAGGAATTATCAATGAAGTATACAACAACAAAACAAATACCAAAGTTGGCCGTTTTAGTAGA
>CAJWVX010000038.1 GCA_913048175.1 uncultured Flavobacteriales bacterium
TTAAAGCATCTTCTGGCGGGCAATTTAAAGCATCCATTGCTCTAGAAAGCTTAGTATCTAATTCCCACGCGTCTAAAGCATCAATTTTATCCTGTAATTCAGCTTGACGCTTCATTACTTCCTCCATCTTGTCTGGATTGTCTAAAACCTCAGGGTCTCCAAAACTATTGTTTACCGCTTCATATTCTGCTAAAACATCAATTGTTTCTTGAGCACCTTCTTGAACGATCTCTTTAACTGTTTTAGTTTCGTCTAATTTTGGTTCTTGCTCTAAATAACCAACAGAGTATCCTGGAGAGAAGGTTACATCACCTTGATATTTTTCATCAACACCAGCAATAATTTTCATTACAGTAGACTTACCAGAACCGTTTAATCCGATAATTCCGATTTTTGCACCGTAGTAAAAAGACAAATAAATGTCCTTTAATATTACTTTTCCGTTAGGCAATGTTTTGCCTACTTTATTCATTGAGAATATTACTTTTTTATCGTCACTCATAATTTTGGTACGTTTTTTTAAATAACTGAAAGTCTAAGCCTATTAATATTAATAACTACAAGATTAAACTTTGTTATACAAATATCGAAAAATCATTGGTAGTATTATTAATTTTGGAATTCAATTAATAAAAAAGTGAAAAACTACTTATCTCTTATAAAATTTAGCCACACCATTTTTGCATTACCTTTTGCTTTAGTTGGGTTCTTTTTAGCAATAAAAAATCCTATTGAATTTCAGGGTCCTAAATCAGATTCAGACTTTATTTTTTCAATAGATTCAACAGAAGAGTTGATTTCTGGTATTAACATGTTTTTAGGCTTGAAATTAATTTTTGTAATTCTTTGTATGGTATTCGCAAGGAGTGCTGCAATGGCTTTTAATCGATATATTGATAGAAAAATAGATTTAGCAAATCCAAGAACTGCGGCAGTAAGAGAGATTCCCAATGGAACAATTACACCCCAAAACGCTTTACTATTTGTTATTATAAATTGTATTCTTTTTATAGGTACAACCTATTTTATAAACCCTTTGTGTTTTTATTTATCACCAGTTGCTTTATTGGTGGTGTTGGGTTATAGTTTAACAAAACGATTTACAGCTTTATGTCATTTAGTTTTAGGATTAGGCTTAAGTTTAGCACCAATCGGGGCTTATTTAGCGGTAACTGGTGAATTTGATTGGTTGCCATTATTCTTTTCGTTCTCAGTATTGTTTTGGGTTAGTGGATTCGATATTATTTATGCTTTACAAGATGAGGCTTTTGATAAAGAACAAAAGCTACACTCTATTCCTGTTTTGTTAGGGACAAAGAATGCTTTAATGCTTTCTAATGTGTTGCATTTAATCACAGCTTCGTTTATTCTTTATGCTGGTTATTATGCTAGTTTTGGTTTGTTCTATTGGATTGGGAGTGGAATATTTATTGGGTTATTATCCTACCAACATTTTTTAGTGAAACCTAATGATTTGAGTAAAGTCAATTTGGCTTTTTTCACTACCAATGGAATAGCTAGTGTTTTATTAGCTGTATTTGTTTTACTAGAGCTATATCTTTAACAATAAATTAAGATTCATCCGATTACGCTGATTTATCGGATGAACAGAACTATGAATACCTTAAACAACATAAAAAAACTTTTTTTTAATAGATGGAGTATTGCTTGTGTTGTTCTTTTAGGTGCTTTTATCTTTTTTTCGAATTGGGTAATTATTTCGTCTGCTAAAGAAAGTATCTATAATTCTATTTCTGAAACGCCTGATGAAAACAAGGTTGCCTTGTTATTAGGTACAAGTAGGTATACTTTAAAAGGGACGACTAACTTATATTTTGAATATAGAATTAATGCAGCAGTTGATTTATATAAAGCGGGTAAAATAAAACACATTATAGTAAGTGGAGATAATAGGGCAGAAAATTATAATGAGCCAAAACAAATGCAAAAAGCACTAATGAGTTTAGGAATTCCTGAGCGTGCAATTACACTAGATTATGCTGGATTTAGAACATTAGACTCTGTTGTAAGGTGTAAAAAAGTATTTGGTCAAAATAAATTTATTATTATTTCGCAAAATTTTCATGTCGAGAGAGCAATATTTATTGCTCACAAATATAACTTAGAAGTTATCGGTTTTGCGGCACAAGATCCACCAGAAAAATACTCTTTAAAGACAAAAGTTCGAGAAGTTTTTGCAAAAACAAAAGCTGTTATTGATCTTTATATTATCAATAAAAAACCTAAATTCTTAGGTAAAAGAGAAACAATTAAAATTTAATTAAAATTATTTTATCTGTATATCAGGTAGTTGCGTTTTTTAATAGTACTATGTATTGCATAATACAGTTTAAAACCCATATCTTTGCATTGTAATTTAATATGTA
Source organism: uncultured Flavobacteriales bacterium (assembly GCA_913048175.1). Taxonomy (GTDB): domain Bacteria; phylum Bacteroidota; class Bacteroidia; order Flavobacteriales_E; family Vicingaceae. The sequence continues at coordinate 2,388 of CAJWVX010000038.1, forward strand.
ATTCAAGTATGAAAATTGAAAATACAAAAGCACAGATGAGAAAAGGGGTACTGGAATATTGTATCCTATCTATTCTAAAAAATGGAGAGGCTTATCCTTCCGAAATTATTGAGAAACTAAAAGCAGGAAAACTAATTGTGGTAGAGGGAACTCTTTACCCCTTGTTAACCCGATTAAAAAATGCTGGTTTACTCTCTTACAGGTGGGAAGAATCTAAATCTGGTCCGCCAAGAAAATATTACCAATTAACAGAAATAGGGAGTGAGTTTTTAAAAGAATTAGAAACCACTTGGAATGATTTGGTAAAAGCGGTAAACATTACCAGTAAATAATAATATTAAAAATTGGTGTATAGTGTTTGGAGTGTACTTAAACAAAACACAAAATACTAAAAGCCATAAACCAAAAAAGGATGAACCAAACAGTAACAATAAATATTAGCGGAATAGTTTTTCATATAGACGTTGATGCTTATGAAGAATTAGAAAAGTATCTAAATAAGATTAAGAGTTATTTCAAAAATTCTCAAGAGTGTGATGAAATAATGACTGATATAGAGGCAAGAATTGCTGAATTATTCAGTGAAAAAATAACATCGGATAATCAAGTTATCCAATCCAAAGATGTAGAAGAGGTAATTACCGTTATGGGTAAGCCAGAACAATACATTGATGAGGATGAAACACAAGAAGATGAACCAAAACAGGAAAGTTTTTCATCAAGTCAGAGAACATATTCATCAGAAAAGAAATTATTTAGAGATCCTGATGATAGAATGATAGGAGGTGTTGCTGGAGGCTTGGCTGCCTATATGGGTGTAGAAGCTTTATGGTTAAGATTGTTTTTTGTAGTAGCGCTTTTTGTTGGTTTTGGATTTTTGCTGTACATTATTTTATGGATAGTAATGTCTGAGGCAAAAACTTCTTCTGATAAGTTACATATGAAGGGAGAACCAGTAAATATTGACAATATTGGTAAGACTTTTAAAGATGAGGCAGATAAGTTGAGTGAGAACTTTAAAAAGCAAGGACATCAATATGGAAAGAAAGCAGAATCAGCAGTTGGTTCTTTTTTCAACTTTTTTGGTCAATTACTTAAAGGAGTCTTTAATGTGTTTGGAAAAATATTTGGAGTAATCTTTCTATTAGTAGGAACCTTTATGCTAGTTGGGTTGCTAGGTATGCTAGTTGGTTCAGAAACAATTTTTTCTATCACATCAGATGGAGTGTTTTCTATCGCTTCTAATGAGTTTTTTAATTTAATATTTATCTCAGAAGATCAATTCCATATTGCGATAATAGGTGTTGCAATTGCTATTGGTTTACCTATAGTCATGTTAATTTATGCTGGCGCTAACTTATTATTTAAAGTAAAAACTCATGCTGGTGTTAGTATCGGTTTATTTGTTCTTTGGGTGATAGGGGTTTTTATGTGTGCAATGGTAGGGATTAGAATGGCTACAGAATTAAGATATAATGAATACGATACTGAAATTGGAATAGTGAAAGAAGTGGTTAATGATTCTGAAAATGATTTTTATATCTCGATGAATTCTAACGATATCCCTGGACACGGGATATTAGAAGATAAATATTTTTCGATTTCATTAGATGAAGATTCTATTTATTTTAGTGATATTCAGTTGAGAATTTATGAAAGTAAAACTGATAGTTTTGAGATAGAAATTGAAAAAGATGCGGCTGGACATTCAAGAAAAGACGTGACTTCAAAACTTAACCAAATGAATTATGACTATACTATAAATAATGACTCTATAATCTTAGGGAATTATTTAAGTACACTTAAAGAGAATAAGATTAGAGGTCAAGAGGTTAATCTTAAGTTGTATCTACCAATTGGTAAGTCTATTTATTTAGATAAATCTTTAAGGCATGTTATTTATGATATTGATAATGTAACAAGAACTAGAGATAGAAAAATGCTTGGAAAGAGATGGGTAATGTTAGCCGAAGGTTTAACATGTTTAGATTGTAATGAAATTGAAGGTATAACTACTTTACAGTTAGATTCAATAAGAGCAATTGAGCCTATCTTATTGGACTAGAAATAAAGTGGTTGTAATGAGGGGTTTCCAATCATCATTTTACCTAGCGATTAATGTAAATACACGGTTAAGCAGTTGAATAAATAAATAATTTTATAGAAGATTGATAGTTAGTATCTCTCCTGAAAACAGGTTCCTGTTTAGTTAGTGCAAGAAGCCCTTCGGATTTATTCGAGGGGCTTTTCAATTATAAAGTAGTGATTGTAAGAAGTAAATAAGTCTTATTTTTGTATTATAAATTAATAGGATGAAATTATTTTTTTTAATAACAGGATTACTCGCTTTAGGTGTTTTCGGAATGGCCGTAAAAATTATCTTTAAAAAAGATGGCAAGTTTGATAAAACTTGCGCTAGTGCTAGTAGAATTTTTGGTGAAGACCAAGAAGGAAAACCTTGTGGATTTTGTGGTGCTAAACCAGCTGAAAAATGTAAGAGTGATGATTTAGTTGAAAGTGTATAAAAAGTTGATGGTTTTTGGTCTTTAGTTTTAGAATATTTATTTAACACTAATCCAACAAATCTGGTCTTCTTTCTTGAGTTCGTTCAATCGCTTTTTCTTCTCGCCATTCGTCAATAGCTTTATGGTTTCCTTCAGTTAATATTTTTGGAACTGCTAAACCTTTGTAAACTTCTGGTCTTGTATAAACGGGAGGAGCTAATAATCCATCCTGAAACGAATCCGTTAATGCTGAGGTTTCATCATTAATTACTCCAGGAATTAATCTAATAATAGCATCACTTAAAATTGCTGCAGGTAATTCACCTCCTGTTAAAACAAAATCACCAATAGAAATTTCTTTGGTTATAAACAGTTCTCTTATTCTTTCGTCTATTCCTTTGTAATGACCAGCTAGTATGATAATGTTTTCTTTTAACGAAAGCGTATTTACCATTCCTTGTTTCATTGTTTCACCATCAGGAGTCATATAAATTATTTCATCATAAACTCTTTCTGATTTAAGTTTTTCTATACAATCAGCAATGGGTTGAATTTGCATAACCATTCCAGCTCCACCACCAAAAGGTGTATCGTCTACACTTTTTTGTTTGTTGTTAGAATAGTCTCTTAAGTTGTGTATGTTTATTTGAACCAAACCTTTGTCTTGTGCTCTTTTTAAGATAGATGCATTTAATGGGCTTTCCAGTAAATCAGGTAATACTGTTAGGATATCTATTCGCATTTTAAGTTCAAAAGTTAGAAAGTTATAAAGTTGTAAAGTTACAAGTTTTAGCTATTAATAAATTCGTTAAAACTTTCTACTTTTTACTTTCCACTTTCTTACTCCTAATACCTATTTTTGTTTTTCAAAATTTTGCTATGACAGAAACAAAACATAACTGGACTAAAGAAGAGATTTTAGAAATTTACAACAAGCCCTTAATGGAGTTGATGTATGATGCGGCAACAATTCATAGAGAATATCACGATCCTTTAGAGGTTCAAGTGAGTTCATTAATTTCTATTAAAACTGGTGGTTGTTCAGAGGATTGTGGTTATTGTCCGCAAGCTGCTCGTTACCATACTGGTGTTCAAAAGAATGATTTGTTGTCTGTTGATGTAGTAAAAGAGATGGCAACTAATGCTAAGGAAAGCGGAGCATCAAGAGTTTGTTTGGGTGCTGCATGGAGAAATGTAGAAAACAACCAAGATTTTGACAATGTTTTGGACATGGTAAAGGAAGTAAATTCTATGAATATGGAAGTTTGCTGTACTTTAGGCATGTTATCGCAAGATCAAGCAAGAAGATTAAAAGAGGCAGGATTATATGCTTACAACCATAATTTAGATTCATCAGAAGATTTTTACAAAGAGATTATCTCTACAAGAGGTTATGATGATAGATTAAGAACTATTGAGCACGCTCAAAAAGAAGGAATACACGTTTGTTCTGGTGGAATTATAGGAATGGGTGAGGATGCAAATGATAGAGTAGGAATGTTATTTACTTTAGCTAACATGACTCCACATCCGGGATCTGTTCCTATTAATGGTTTAGTTCCAGTTCCTGGTACACCCTTAGAAGAGCAAAAGCCAGTAGAGATTTGGGATATGGTTAGAATGATTGCTACTGCAAGACTTGTTATGCCTAAAGCTGAGGTTAGATTATCTGCAGGTAGAACACATATGAGTAAAGAAGGACAAGCAATGTGCTTTATGGCTGGTGCGAGTTCTATTTTTGCTGGAGATAAATTATTAACTACACCTAATCCTGAATATAATGAGGATATGGAAATGTTTAAGATTTTAGGGGTAAAACCTAAAGCAGCTTTTACTGCTGGAGAACAACCTTCAACTAACGAATCTTACAAAGAGGTTAACGAAGAAGGAAGAGAAAAATGGAGTAGACCAGCTCATGATATTGATAGAAATATAGAGGCAACAGAAAAAGGGAAAGCTGCAAGAAGAGAGTTGAAGGAAACTAAATAGTTTTTATGAAGTCTCATTTCAAAAATATTGAGCAAAAATTATCTAATCGTAAATCTGAAAATGCTTTACGAGAACTAAAATTCAATGAGAATTTGGTTGATTTTTGTTCTAATGATTATTTGGGTCTTGCAACAGAGTCTAAAGTTCATATTTTGGATGAAGTTGTTAATGAGACATTTGGAGCAACAGGTTCTCGATTAATTTCAGGTAACCATAAAGTGACTGAAGAGGTTGAGGCCTTTTTAGCAGCTTATTATAAAGCTGAATCTGCTTTAATATTCAATTCTGGTTATAACGCCAATATTGGGTTGTTTTCTTGTCTACCACAAAGGGGAGATACTATTATTTATGACGAATTAATTCATGCTTCTATTCGTGATGGAATTCGATTAAGTAACTCCAACTCATTTTCTTTTAAGCATAATGATATAAATGCTTTAGAAGAAAAAATTAATAAAGCCAAAGGGAATGTTTGGATAGCTGTGGAGTCTATTTACTCTATGGATGGAGATGAAGCACCTTTAAAAGAAATCGTTGAGGTTTGTAAAAAATACGATGCTGCTTTAACAGTTGATGAAGCTCATGCTTGTGGAGTTTTTGGAGATAAAGGAGAAGGATTAGTTGTTGAATATGGTTTAGAGAATGAAGTTTTTGCTCGTGTTGCTACTTTCGGAAAAGCATTAGGCTCTCATGGAGCAATAGTTCTTGGTAATAAATTACTTCGTGATTATTTAATTAATTATTCACGAGCATTTATATATACTACAGCATTGCCTTTGCCAAGCATTTTTGCTATAAAAAAGGCACATACTTTTTTAAAGGGAAATATAGAAAGAATTCAGGTGTTGAAAGATTTGATAAGTTATTTCAAATTCAAAATTCAAAATTCAAAATTCAAAATTGTTGTTAGCGATAGCTCGATACAATGTATAGTTATACCTGGTAATGATGCCGTAAAGGCTTTGGCAGAAAAAGTTCAAAATAATGGGTTTGATGTTCGTCCTATACTATCACCAACAGTACCAAAAGGAGAGGAGCGTTTACGTATTTGCATTCATGCATTTAACACGAAGGCCCAAATTGATGGGTTATTTAAAGCAATAGGAATTTAGTTATGAGAAAAATATTTGTAACAGGAATAGGAACTGATGTTGGTAAAACAGTTGTTTCAGCAATATTAACGGAGGCTTTAGAAGCAGATTATTGGAAACCAGTTCAGGCTGGAGATTTGGAGAACTCTGACTCTATAAAAGTACAGAATTTAATTTCAAATAAAAAAACAGTAATTCATTCTGAGGGAATAAAATTAAACTCTTCAATGTCTCCTCATGCAGCAGCGGAGATCGATAATGTAGAGATTAAACTTTCTAATTTTAAGCTTCCCGAAACCAATAATAATTTAATTGTTGAAGGTGCTGGAGGGTTGATGGTTCCTTTAAACAATAAAGATTTAATTATTGACTTGATTAAAGAACTCGATATTGAAGTTGTATTAGTTTCTCAGAATTATTTAGGAAGTATTAATCATACCATCTTAAGTTTAGATACTTTAAAAAATAGAGGAATTAAAGTTTTAGGAATTATATTTAATGGTGCTCAAAATGTTGAAACTGAAAAGTATGTTTTAAACTATTCAGGTTTAAACTGTTTGGGAAGAATTCAGCAGCATAAAGAACTCAATAAAGAAATAATATTGGAGTACAAATCTCAATTTAGTAATATTTGGTAAAGTGAGTTAATATCAATAAAGAGAAGGTGTGAGCGCCTTTACCTACAGGGAAAACACAATGGGAGATATTGTAAAATGAAATCACCCGCCTCAAGCCTCCTTTTAGCGAGCAAGTTAAAAAAATAAAAATGAGCGAATTAGTAGAGAAAGATTTAAAATACATATGGCATCCTTTTAATCATAAGGGGACCGAAATTATTCCAATAGTTAAAGCTGAAGGAGCTTATCTTTTTGGAGAAGATGGTAAAAAGTACATTGATGGTTTTTCGAGTTGGTGGGTAAATATGCATGGGCATTGTCACCCATACATTGCTCAAGCAATTTCTAAGCAAGCATTAGAGTTGGAACATGTTGCTTTTGGAGGTTTTACGCATCCTCCTGCAGTAAAATTAGCTGAACGTTTAGTTCATTTATTACCAGATAATATTGATAAAATATTTTTCTCTGATAATGGTTCAACAGCAAATGAAGTAGCGTTGAAAATGGCTATTCAATATTGGTTTAATCAAGGAGAGAAACGTAATAAGTTTATAACGTTTAATAATGATTATCACGGAGATACTTTTGGAAGCATGAGTTTAACTGCTCGTGGAGGATTTAACGAGCCTTTTGAACGTTTTTTGTTTGATGTTGAGTTCATTGATACTCCAAATAAAGAAAACAGAGTAGCGTTGTTAAGTCGATTTGAAAATTTATTAAAATCGGATGATGTTGCAGCTTTTATTTTTGAGCCAATTGTTCAAGGTGCAGCAGGAATGTTAATGCATTCTCCAGAAATATTATCTGAGATGATAGCCTTGTGTCAGAAGTATAGTGTTATAACTATTGCAGATGAAGTGTTGACGGGGTTTTACCGTACAGGCAAATTTTTCTCATCAGATCATTTAGAATTTAAGCCAGATATTATCTGTTTATCAAAAGGGGTAACTGGTGGTTTTATGACAATGGGAATAACTGCTGTTGATGATAAAATATTTAAGGCTTTTGATTCTGATAATAAGAAACATACATTTTTACACGGACATTCTTATACTGGAAATACACTCGCCTGTGCAGCAGCTAATGCTAATTTAGATCTTTTTGAAAAAGAGGAAACGCAACAAAATATTAAAAGAATTGTAAAACAACAATTAGATTTTATAGCGTCTATTAAAAGTCATCCAAAATTAAGAGATGCACGTAATTTTGGAACTATTGCGGCAATTGAATTAGATACCGAAGGAGAAAGTAACTATTTTAATACAAAAGGTAACGATGCTTATAAATGGTTTATGGATAAAGGAATTGTAATTAGACCTTTAGGAAATGTTTTGATTATGATACCTCCTTATTGTATTAAAGAAGCTGACCTAAATTATATTTATGAGCAGATAGAGATCTTTTTAGGGCAGTAGTCTTATTTTAGATTATTCAATAAATCATGACTAATTTTTTTGTAAACATTTTCCTTGTCAGACTGAGTAATCTTTAGTTGATAATTTCGAATATTGGAAACTATTAAAGCTATTAGAAGAGTTAGTAATCCAGAAATAAAAATTGAGGCGATAATGTTTTCTATATTACAAGATATACATGTCTTAAACAAAGCATAGAATATTATAGTAATTAAAATTAATATCTCTAACCAATTAGATGCTACTTTAATTTTAAGCTGATTGTATTCTTTTTTAAACAAGATATCCCTATCCTTATATCTAAGTCTAATTTTTGAGGGTGCCATAACTATATATCAAGATTAACAGAGTAAATATAGTATGCTTTAAAGGTATTATAAGGTTACTTGTGACAAGATTTTAACTATCAACTGTTTATTAGTTAAGAACTGAGTTTTTAAATATCTTTGTATTTAACAAGATTCGGGTCATATTTTTTGTACAATTTATTGGATTAATAGTTTACCAGAGTATAGTAAGTTGTTCTTATCAGAAATAGAAATGATATAAGTTCCTGAAAACCATTTTTCTACATTTATTTTCTTTATTTCTGAAAATTCAGAATCAAAAATAACTTTTCCATTTAAGTCATAAATTTCTATTTTTTGATAAAGATGTGATGATGTATTTAAACTTTTTATCCAAATAAAACTGTCTGATGGGTTAGGGTAGACTATATAATTATCTTCTAACTTTATTGTGCTTTTCATACCTACGGATATGCCAGCATTGGCATAAGTGTATTCGCCTAATATTACACTATCTAAAACTACCCAGCCAAAAGCAAGGGTTGGACTAATAGTAGTTTTGGTATAATAAGAGTATTCTGTCCAGTCAGATTTAGGACTTTCTCTATAGAGTAAGATTAAACTATCCCCATTTACAGGAACTAAATCTAAATCTAAGAATCCATTAGAAAAGCGACCATCAAACTCTAATTTCATTGTAGCAGTAAAACCTGTTGGTATAATACCATCAATACTCCAATACCTATTTTCTGAAATTCTATAATTATTTACATTGTTTTTAATTGGATCAGGAGCAACCCAATGATGTTCTATTTGTAAAAGAACAGAATCCACAACATTACTTACAGTTAATGTTTTTACTAACCCTAGATCATTAAGATCAGTATAATTTCCAGGGGTTTTTATGATTACTTGTTTATCTGTTCTTGCTTGATTTAATTTGTTTCCTTCATTAAGAATGTATACCGCTGGGTTAAATGGAATAGTAACATTGTCTGATGAGTACTGACCAGATGCTGTAATATTAGTTTTGTAAGGATTCCAGTTATTGTCATAAAATGTAATTTCTAATGGAACTCCTAAATGGAAGATTGTTGCTCCTCTCAATTTTTGTTGGATGTGAATTTCAATGTCAAAATTAGGTCCATTAGAATTTACTTCAATAGAATCAACAGCAAAGTGAGAAAATCCTGGAGAGAAAACCCAGCCATTAAAAAAGTTAGTCATATCAATTCCTGTAGAAGTTGTTAATTCATCTCTAAACTGTGCAGCATTAATGTTTCTAAATTTATAGTTATCGGTAATAGATTTTAGGCCTACGAAAAACAGCGAATCACCCAAATAAGCTCTCATATTATGAGCAACTAAAGCTCCTTTTTGATAGGTGTGCTCTCCATATGTGTATTCATGAGGAACACCAGATATTGCTCTAAATCCACCTTCGTTTAGATGGGTTTTTTGTATAACATTTTTATTGTTAGATTTAATCACGTCTAAAGAGGTTGGATAATCATATACCTTCTCTAAAAAGAGATGCTCTGAATAAACAGCCATTCCTTCATTTATCCACATGTCTTCTGCTGTTTCACAGGTGACTAAATCTCCCCACCAATGGTGTGCAAATTCATGCGCCATTAAGGTTTCGTTCCCTAAATTTCCGTTTACAGCATATTGTGGGTAAGCTATGTTGGTTGCATGTTCCATTGCTCCTCCAGAAAACGGAACAATAGAGAAGCCAACTTTATTCCATAAATAAGGACCATACCCCAATTCGTAAGCATCAAAAGCCCCATTTAAATTTGCAAAAGAATTTTTCATATTGGTAGTATCTGATGCTGAAGAAACTAACTCAACAGGGATAGGACCATTTATTCCATTAAACGTTTGATGAACTGTTTGGTAATCTGAAATTGCAATACAAGCAAGATAGGTTGGAATTTCTTCATTTAAAACCCATTTTCTTGAAATAGTGTCTCCTGATAAAACTGTTTCACTTATTAACTCCCCATTACAATGCGCTCTTTTTCCGTTTGATGTAATGATATTAAATTCATAGGACGATTTCTCTATAAAATTATCAAAACACGGAAACCAGACTCTTCCATAAACATGAGGATTGTCGTTAAAACCAACACCTAAGTTAAAAGCATAGTTTCCACTAAAATAAAATCCACCCCAACCAGAAGGATCTGTTTGTGGACTTCCATTGTAGTAAACAATTAAATTAGAAGTGTCAGAAGTGTTAACTGTTGATGCAAGTGTAACGTTTATAAGCGTATCATTATGACTAAATATCAGTGAAGTGCCATTAGAAGTTATAGAGTCTACATTAAGTCCTTGAAGGTCTAAATCAATAGAGTTTATATTATTAACTTTGGGAGTAAATATGACTTTGCAATTACCATTTATCTGTTGTCCAGAAAAGTTTGTAACATCTAAATTAATTTGATAATTAAGAATGTCAATGGTATCACTTCTGCTATTTAACGCTTTTTTATTTGTTTGAGCTTTAATATAAAAAGAAAATAAAATGAGTAGAATTAATACGAGGTTTTTTTTCATAATATGTAATATATAAAATAAAGTTACTTAAAAGAATATAATTTACCGTTGATGGATTGGAACTACACTTAAAATAATAATTGTATTCCTATTCTGTAATTAGGAGTGTTTTGGAATTTAATTTTGTTATTTTTATAACAGTAAAAACCAATCGAACTATTGTATTGCTATGAAGCCATCTACAGAGCTATTTCAACTTGTTAAATCTTTATCTAAATCTGAAAAAAGATACTTCAAACTTTCTTCCTCTTTACAGTCGGGAGAAAAAAATTACATGAAACTCTTTGATGCTATTGAATGTCAATTAGAATATGATGAGGATGCTCTGAAGAATAAGTTTCGTGGAGAAACATTTATTAATCATTTACCTTCTGAAAAAAATCATTTATATAACCTTATTCTTAAAAGTCTAAGGGGTTTTTATTCTGATAAATCTGCAGCAGCAATTTTACAGGAGCAAATCCGTAACATTGAATTGCTAGTGGATAGGGCATTATATAAGGAGTGTAGTAAAATCATTCGAAAGGCTAAGAAAATGGCTTACGATTATGAGAAATATTATTTTCTATTGGATTTGATAGATTGGGAAAAAACATTAGTTGAAGAGGAATATTTAAGAGGAGATTTTGACAAGGATTTAACCAAGTTAGTAAAAGAAGAAAGTGAATGCTTAGAAAAGTTGAGGAATTTAGCTGAATATCAAATTTTATATTCAAAGATTAATTACGTTTTTAGAACTGGAGGTTATATTAGAACTGGAGAAGAACAAGTAATTGTTGATGAAATAGCTAATTATCATTTGATTAAGGGAAAGAATACCGCATTATCTACCAAAGCAGCTACAGCTTGTTATTACATTAAAGGCTTGTGCGCAACTACAGAAAGAAATTTGGATGATACGCACACCAACTTTTCTAAGGTTGTAAAAATAATGGAAGAGAACCCAATGATTATGAGGGAGCTTCCTAAAAGGTATGTAAAGGCATTAAATAATGTGATGTTTTCGTATATGGATTATGGTGATTGGGAGAACTGTAATGCAATGATAGAAAAACTTAAAGGTTTGGCTAAACTTAAAGGTTTTGAAAGTGCAGATGTACAATTAAAACTCTTTACCTATCCTCATAATGCTGAATTGCTTGTAAATATTACTAGGGGTAATTTTGAAAAGGCAATTACGGATGTAGTCCCCGCTATTATTAATGGATTAGATGAATATGATATTAAAATTAATAATGAGGAGGTAATGCTTTTTTATTACAATATTTCTAGAGTCTATTTTGGTGCAGGAGATTACAAAGCTGCCTTAAAATATATAAATCTGGTATTAAATAATAGTGAAACTGGTTTAAGAGAGGATGTATACACCTTTGCACGTTTAGTTAATCTGGTGATTCATTATGAATTAGGAAATTATGATTTACTAGATTACACGATAAAATCGGCTAAGCGTTTTGTAGCTAAAAGTCAAAAGAATTACAAATTTGAGAATGTGTTTTTAAAGGACTTTAAAAAACTTTTAAAGAATAAGGATACTGGAACAATGCAAGAGTTATTTCAGGATTTTAAAAATGAATTAACAGAAGTTCTAAAAGATCCTTATGAGCAAGCGGCTAATGAGTATTTCGATTTTATTTCTTGGCTAGATGCTAGAATTGAAAATAAAACATTTGCAGAAGTAGTTATTAGTAAATTAGCCTAAAGACGTTGTTTTACTGCTTCATACATAATTATACCTGCAGCTACAGAAACATTTAAAGACGCAATTTCTCCAGCCATTGGAATTTTAGCTTTATCATCGGCCAATCTTAATATCTGATTAGATATTCCAAACTCTTCACTACCCATAACTATAGCAGTAGGAGAAGTGTAATCTACATCGTAAATAGTTTGTTCCGTTTTTTCTGTACAGCCAACAATTCTAATTCCACTAGCTTGTAAATACATAGCAGCATCGGTTAGGTTATCAACTTTACATACTGGAATTGTATGTAATGCTCCAGCTGAAGTTTTAATAGCATCAGCATTAATTTGAGCTGATTCTCTTTTGGGAACAACAATTGCATGAACTCCAGCACATTCTGCTGTTCTGGCAATTGCTCCAAAATTTCTAACATCAGTTAACTTATCTAGTAATAAAATAAGAGGGTTTTTTCCTTCTTCAAAAAGGGTTGGAACAATGGTTTCAATATCAGCCATATCAATAGGTGAGATAAAAGCCATAACACCTTGGTGATTTCCAGTTGTATGTTTATTTAGTTTTTGAATTGGAACATGAGAAAAAGCTATTTTACCTTTTTTAACTGCTTTACGCAACTCTGTTAAGCCAGGGCCTTTAATATCTCGTTGGATGTATAATTTGTCAATTGCTTTACCAGCATTAATAGCTTCAATTACTGGGTGAACTCCAAATATGATATTTTCTTTTTCCATACCGCGAAATTAGGTAAATTGGTTTGTTAGACAAAACCTAATCATTTGTATTAGAAAAAGAGTAATGATTAAGTAACCGAACTTTTTAAAAATGGATGCAATCCAAGTTGCCACCTTATTTTTTTGGAATTAAGAATTTCGTTTAACGCTATTCTATGTCATGTTTTAATTTGATATAAAATGTTTTTAAATGAAGTTCGTGTTTTTATCCGATAAAGTCAATCAGTTTATTTTTTTGGATTACCTTTAACATCAAAATAAAATTGATGTCAAAAAAAGTAATGATTGTTGTTGGTACGCGTCCCAACTTTATAAAAATAACTCAATTTCAAAAAGAGTTTGAAGCTTATGGAGATGAGTTTGAGTACATATTAGTTCATACTCAACAGCATTACGATGAAAATATGTCTAACATATTTTTTAAGCAATTAAAGTTAAAAGAACCAGAATATCTTAATGTTTCTCCTGGGAGCCCTTCCAATCAAATAGGTCAGTGTATTATAGAAATAGAAAAAGCAGTTCTTAAACATAAACCAGATGCTTTAGTTGTTGTTGGAGATGTAAATTCAACCTTAGCAGGAGCTATTGTAGGAAATAAAACTGGCACAAAATTATTTCATTTAGAAAGTGGATTAAGAAGTTATGATAATGAAATGCCAGAAGAGATAAATCGATTAATTACCGATTTAGTTGCCGATGGATTTTTTGTAACAGAGCAAAGTGGTTATGATAATTTAATTGAAGCTGGAAAAACCGAAGACCAAATTCATTTTGTAGGAAATACAATGATAGATACTTTGGTATCCTTTGATAAGGTTATCCAGAAAAATAATATTTTAGAAGAGTTAGGCTTAGAAGAGAAGAGTTTTGTTTTAATGACAATGCATAGACCAAGTAATGTAGATACTAAAGAGCGTTTAGAGATTTTATTAAACATTATTGGTAAAGTATCAGAGAACAGTCATTTAATAATTCCTATTCATCATAGAACAAAAAACAGTTTAGTTAAACATGGTTTATTTGAACAATTAGAGAATAACTCTAAAGTAATAATTACAGAAGCTTTAAATTATTTGTCCTTTCAAAAGCTGATTAGTACTTGTAAATATGTATTAACGGATAGTGGAGGAATACAAGAAGAAACTACGTTTAGACAAGTTCCTTGTTTAACATTAAGAGAAAATACAGAACGGCCGAGTACAATAACAATTGGAACTAACGAATTAGTTGAATATAACTTTGAGGCAGTTTCTAAAAAGATTAATGAAATAGAGAGCGGTACATATAAAACCGGTAAAATTCCACCAAATTGGGATGGAAAAGCAACTAGGCGTATTGTTAAAGTATTAAGAAAAAAACTATAAAAAATAGAAAGATGAACGAACAATCAGATGAGGGTTTAGCTCACGAAAACAAAATGGGGATGTACGATGAACGTGTTGGTTTTGGAAGGCGTTTTGGTGCTTATATGTTAGATGTTTTAGTAATGATAGTTTTAGGCTATATTATTAGTTCTGTTATTGGAGAACAACTGGTAGAGTTGTTTTTTAGTGATCAATTGGCTGAAGCTGAGGTTTCTCGGGCTGTATTTGAAGGTATGGGATTTGATTATATGGGCGTAATTACAAAAATGACTATTATAACAGCTGGAACATCAATTGTAGCTGTTCTTCTTTTTCTTATGGAAGGATTAAAAGGACAGTCTTTTGGTAAAATGATGTTAAAGATTGAAAATACCAATATTGATGGATCGGAAGCTGATGCTAAAAAGTTATGGATTAGGTCATTATTAAAGTATGGGAGTACTATTTTATCCTTATTAGGAGGTTTGATTGGCTTATCTTTTATTGGAACCATAGGGAGTTTTTGGTGGTGGGTAATTTTTATTGGATTCTTTTTTGCTTTTGCAGAGAAAAAACAAACTATACATGATATGATTGCTAGAACAGTCGTTTCTTGGAAATAATTTTTTAATTATAAGAAATTATCTTATTAGAGAATTCTTAACCGTTTAACACAATTTAACTAAAGTATTAAAGCTTTATTTTTAATTTTGTGCTTCTAAATGAAGTATTTCGGATTAATTTTTTTTCTTTTAAGTACAAAACTTATTATTGGTCAAGTATCTGATAAACAATTATCAGTATTAAAATCAATTGATGCAATTCGCGTTGAAAACCCTCCAAAAATGGATGGTGTTTTAGATGAAGAAGTTTGGAAAAAACCTCCAATTGCTACCGATTTTATTCAAGGAGAACCATATCCAGGAAAAAAGGCTTCACAAAAAACAGAAGTTAGAGTTTTATATGATAATACGGCCATTTATATTGGAGCTACTCTTCATGATGTATCTAAAGACAGTATTATAAGACAGTTGAGTCAAAGAGATAATGAAGATAACACAGATGTTTTTGCTGTTTTTTTAGATACGTATAATGATGATCAAAGCGGATATGGATTTGTAGTTCACCCTACAGGTGTTCAATGGGATGCCCGTTTTTCTCAAGAACAGGGTCAAGATGTATCTTGGAATGCGGTATGGATTAGTGAGGTAACTATAGATGATAATGGATGGTATATTGAAATAAAAATTCCTTATTCTGCTATTCGTTTTCCAGATAATAAAATTCAAGAATGGGGAATTAATTTTTCTAGAAAAATTAGAAGACATCGAGAATTTAGTCATTGGACTCCAATTGATCCTAAGGTTAGTGGCTTTGTAAATCAATGGGGTAGTTTAGAAGGAATTGAGAATATTGAAGCACCTGTTCGGTTAGCTTTTTTGCCATATATATCTTCTTATTTAGAACATTACCCCTATAATGTTGACGGCAAAAGTAATTACTCAAAATCTATTAATGGTGGAATGGACTTGAAGTATGGTATTAATGATGCCTTTACATTGGATTTAACTTTAATTCCTGATTTTGGTCAGGTTCAGTCTGATAATCAGGTATTAAATCTTTCACCATTTGAGGTTCGGTTTGATGAGAACAGACCTTTTTTTACTGAAGGGACAGAACTTTTCAATAAAGGAGGTTTGTTTTATTCAAGAAGATTAGGAGGGACTCCAATAGATTATTCTACTGCGGATAATAATTTGGGAATGAATGAAGAGGTAATTGAAAATCCTGGAGAAACACAATTAGTTAATGCCACTAAAATATCAGGAAGAACAAAAAGCGGGTTAGGGATTGGAGTGTTTAATGGAGTTACAAAAAATATGTTTGCTACCATTGAGGATAGTGTAACAAGCCAAACACGTAAGGTTTTAACTGACCCTCTTACAAATTATAATGTTTTAGTATTGGATCAAAATTTAAAAAACAACTCTTATGCTACTTTAATTAATACAAATGTAACCAGAAGCGGAAGTTATTATGATGCCAATGTAACACGAGGTATGTTTAAGTTAAATGATAAAGAAAATATATTTTCAATAGAAGCAGGAGGAACCCTTTCTCAGAAGTATTATATTGATTCTTTAAGTCTTGGTCATGCCGCAAATGTTGAATTTAGTAAAGAAGGAGGAAACTTAAAGTATGGGATTGATTATTATGAAGAAAGCGATACTTATGATCCAAATGATTTAGGCTTTTTATATAACAATAATAGTAGAGGAGGGAGTGCTTATGTTGGATATGATGTATATGAACCATATTCTGTTTTTTTAAAATCCTGGTCGGAGTTAGAGGTTGTTTATGAGCGTTTGTTTAACCCTAATAAATTTACAACCCTTGGTGTTATGGGAGAGGTTGGTGTAACTTTTAGAAATTTTTTATCAACAGGAATTAGTTATAGGATTGATCCAGTTGAAATTTATGACTTTTTTGAACCTAGAGTTTGGGGAAGGTATTATGCGATGCAGTCAAGTAATAATATTGGAGGTTGGATTTCCAGCGATTATAGAAAAACGATAGCTATAGATATCAATTCTAATTTTAGAAAATTTAATGAAGCTGGTAGATATCGATTTAACATTACAATATCTCCGCGAATACGTTTTAGTGATAAATTTTCTATGATTTATGAATTGGCGAGATATGGCTTCACAAATGATGAGGGAGCAGCAATTGATTTGTCTGGTGATGGAACAATTATTAGCGATGATATTATCTTTGGAAAACGTGATCAAACTACTTATACCAATATTCTTTCGGCAAGTTATATATTTACTAATAGAATGGGATTAACATTAAGAGCTAGACATTATTGGTCAAAAGTTGATTACCGAACGTTCCATATTTTAGATCAAAAAGGACATTTAACTCCTTCAATTTATAATGGTTTAGATACTGATGGTTCCTCTTTACATAATAGTAATTTTAATGCCTTTAGTATTGATATGGCTTATCGTTGGGTGTTTTCTCCTGGTAGTGAGTTAAGTTTAGTTTTTAAAACGAACCTAACCACTTTTGATAATAATATATCAAAATCATACTCTAACAATTTTAAGAATACTTTAGAAGCCGATCAGACTAAAAGTATTTCTTTAAAAGTATTGTATTACATTGACTACTTGTCGTTAAAGAAGAAACAGAAATAGTTAATTTTATCAGATGAAATTTAAACTCTACAGTCTAATAATTCTTGTTGCCAGCTTTGTTAATGTAAATGCTCAAACAGAAATTGTAGCTGCTCCGGGTGAGTATGTAGAAGCACAAAATTATGGAGGAAAGGTAGAGTTTAAAAGGTTTTTTCAACAAGAAATTAACTACCCAAAAAAGGCATTAGCCAATAAAACAGAAGGTACAGTTGAGGTTTCTTGTATTGTAGATTTAAAAGGGAATACAAGAAAAATACACATAAAAAAATCACTATCTCTAGAGTTAGATACTGAAGCAATTCGGTTATATAAAATGTTGCTATTTAATCCATCAACTTATCTGGGAGATAAAATAACGACTTACAGTACATTAAAATTTAAATTTTCTATAACAAAATTCAAACGTTATTGTAAAAAGAGAGGGTATAAAAATATTGAAATAACTGATTCGGTTAATAACACGATTTATTTAGATAATCAGGTGAAAATAAAACCAAAAATTGTGTTTAGCGATAGTTTAGAAAATATTTCAAGCTTTATTTACAAAAATCTAAAGTATCCAGAGGGAACATTAAGGTTAAATATTACTGGACTGGTAAAATTGTTTTTTGTTATAGAACCAACAGGAAGAATAACGAATATTAAAGTATTAAAAGATGTTGGAGGAGGAGCTACAAATGAAGCGATTCGTTTATTGAAATTAACCAAATGGAGAGCAGGAAAAAAAGATGGGATTCCAGTACGAGTTTCAAAAGAATTTGAAGTGAATTTTAATCTTTCAAATGATGCGGGAATGGATTATGTTCCATCAAGTTACTAGCCTTTAATTTTACCAATTAAGCTGTTAAATCTTGTTATTTGCAAAAATAGAATCTACTTTTGTATGAAATTTAATTAAGTTATGATTAAAATACTGTTTTTTAGATGTTTAACAATGCTATTTGTCTTTACAACTAGTCTTGTTTTTGCACAAGAAAAAGGTTCTTTTAAATTGGCAAATGAACTTTTTAATGATGGTAATTTTAAGGCAGCTTTAGAAGAGTATTTGCAGTTATTGGAAACAAACTCAAAAGAAATTAATCTTAATTATAAAACGGGCGTTTGCTACCTAAATACCAATATTGATAAGGCCAATGCAATTCCATACTTAGAAAAAACACTTTCTTTAGATAATATTGATCCAAATACTTATTACCTCTTGGGTAGAGCCTATCATTATGCTTATCGTTTTCCTGAGGCGATAAAAATGTTTGAACAGTTCAAAATAATTAATAAAGGTAATTCAGTAAATTTACAAGATGTTGAAAAGCAAATAGAATACGCTTATAATGCTGTTGAAATAATGAAGTTTCCATTAAATGTTACATTTAAGAACATGGGAGCTGCTATTAATTCAGATAAACCTGATTATTACCCGTTTGTTCCTTTGGATGAATCTTTTTTAGTTTATAATACTAAACGTGATGATGGGAGCAATAAATTAACGGATGGGAGCTTTAATACTGAAATTTATATTTCCAAGGTCAAAAATGGGAGCTTTGGTACAGCAATAAAATTAGATCAAAATATTAACTCTTTAGATGGGTCAGAAGAGATTGTTGGTCTTTCTGGTAAAGGTAATAAAATGTTATTGTATTTTGAAAATGAAGATCACTATGGAAATCTCTTTATTGCAGACTATTTAGATGAACAGGTTCAAAACCTGATGGAATTACCTAAAGTAATTAACTCTAAAAATCATGAAATTTCGGCAACTATAGATAAGTATGGTTCGGTGGTATATTTTGCTAGTGATAGAGAAGGAGGCTATGGAGGTGTTGACATTTATAGCTCAAGAAAATTGCCAAATGGTAAATGGGGTCCTCCTCAAAATTTAGGACCAAATATAAATACAGAATATGATGAAGACTTTCCAAATATAACTGCAGATAATAAAACACTATTTTTCAGTTCAAAAGGACATACTTCTATGGGAGGTTATGATATTTTTAAAGCCTCATGGAGTTCTGTAAAAAGAAATTGGGGAGATATAAATAATATTGGTTATCCTCTAAATACACCTGAAGATAACACAAACTTTAGATCTTCAAAGAATGGTAGAACTGGATATATTTCTGCTTTAAGAGAAAAAGGATTTGGAGATTTAGATGTATACAGTGTTACTTTTAATGAGGTAGATCCTGAATATACGGTTCTTAAAGGGCATGTTAAAAGTTCAGATTCTACTCAAATAAAGGATGTATTTATTTCTGTTTTAGATAAATATACTGATGAGCTTTATGGAAATTATATAACCAATCCAATAACAGGTAGATATGTTATTATTTTACCTCCAGGAAAGTTTAATCTTTTGGTTGAGGTACCAGGGTTTAAAATTATTACAGAAGATATTGAAGTTTTAGGAAAGAACTCTTTTCGAAGCCTAATTAAAAAAGATTATATATTAAATCCTGAGGGTTTATAAACCATTATAAAAATTAATGAATCCATTTATTAAAGACATACAGAACCAATATAAAAATGGTTCGATATTAATTAAACTCATTTTTATAAATGTAGCAGTATTTTTAGTTGTTAATGTTATAGGGAGTTTACTGCATCTTTTTAATATTACTAATGGGGTTGACCTTTTTATTAGTTGGTTGGCTTTACCTTCTGATGTTTCAGAATTAGTATTTAAACCTTGGACTTTAATAACCTACATGTTTTTGCACAAGGATTTATTTCATATGCTTTTTAATATGTTGGTGCTGTATTTTGGTAGTCAGATATTCAATCAGTTTTTGAATGAAAAGAAATTACTTGTCACCTATCTTTTGGGAGGCTTGTCTGGAGGAATATTATATGTTTTAGCTTTTAATGTATTTCCAGTATTTGAATCTAGTGTTTCAAATTCTATAGCTTTAGGTGCTTCAGCTTCTGTTATGGCAATATTAATTGGAGCAGCTACTTATGTTCCAAATTTTGTAGTAAAACTTATTTTTTTAGGGAATGTAAAGTTGAAATATATAGCAATGGTTTATTTAGTTATGGATATTGTTAAAATACAAGGGAGTAATTCTGGTGGTCATATTGCTCATTTAGGAGGAGCTATTTTTGGTTTTTTCTTTATCCAACAATTAAAAAAAGGAAATGATTTTACGCTAGGGTTTAGCCGTTTTTTAGATTATTTGATTGTTATGTTTAAACCACGAAAGAATATGAAAGTAGTTTACAAAAAACAAGGTAAAACGAAATCTAATGCAGATTATAACAATCAAAAAGTAAATAATCAAAAGAAGGTTGATAGTATTTTAGACAAAATATCAAAATCTGGCTACGATAGCTTGTCAGCAGATGAAAAATCTATTTTGTTTGATGCCAGTAAAAAATAGTTCATAGTTTTTGGTGTTTAGTCTTGGGAATATTTATTTTAAACTAAAAACTCGTTAAACCATCTTCTTCAATTCCATCATTTCATCACGTAAACGAGCAGCTTCAATAAAGTCTTGTTCTTTTGCTGCTTTCTTCATTTTACGTTCGGTTTCTTTTAGAAGCTTTCCAATTTCATCTTTTTTCATGTATTGTACAACAGGGTCAGCAGCAATACTTGGAGCATCACTAATTGCATCAATATCGTAAGCTTCTTCTATAACTTTAGTCTGTCCTAAAATCTGTTTTTTAGACTTGTTTAATCCTTGTGGTATAATTCCATGTTTAGCATTGTACTTTGCTTGTATTATTCTTCGTCTATCAGTTTCGTCAATGGTTTTTTGCATCGATTTAGTTACTTTATCTGCATACATGATAACACGGCCGTTAACATTACGAGCAGCTCTACCTGATGTTTGTGTAAGTGAACGTTCAGAGCGCAAAAAACCTTCTTTATCGGCATCTAAAATAGCAACTAGCGATACCTCTGGCAAATCCAATCCTTCTCTTAATAAATTAACTCCGATTAAAGCATCAAATACTCCTAAACGGAGCTCTCTTAATATTTCAACCCTTTCTAAAGTATCAACTTCAGAATGAATATACCGACAACGAATTCCTGCATTACCAAAGTATTTATCTAATTCTTCAGCCATTCGTTTAGTTAAGGTAGTAACTAAAACACGCTCATCTTTTTCGGCTCTGATTACTATTTCTTCCATTAAATCATCAATCTGATTTAAACTAGGTCTCACTTCAATAATTGGATCAAGTAAACCTGTAGGACGAATAACTTGCTCTACCACAACACCTTCTGATTGATTTAACTCATAATCGGCAGGAGTTGCACTTAAATATATGGTTTGACCAAGAATAGACGCAAACTCATCAAATTTTAATGGTCTATTATCCATTGCAGAAGGCAAACGGAAACCGTATTCAACTAAGTTTTGTTTTCGAGATCTATCTCCACCATACATTGCTCCAACTTGCGAAACTGTTACGTGACTTTCATCAATAACCATTAAAAAGTCTTTAGGAAAATAGTCAATTAGGCAAAATGGACGAGTACCTTCAGGTCGTCTATCAAAATAACGAGAATAATTCTCAATACCAGAACAGTATCCTAATTCACGCATCATTTCTAAATCATAGGTAACTCTATCTTCAATTCGTTTGGCTTCTAAATGTTTGCCAATCTCTTTGTAATAATCAACCTGTTTTACTAAATCACCTTGTATTTCGTGAATAGCACCTTGCAATCTATCTTTAGTTGTATTAAATATACTTGCAGGGTAAATATTGAGGTAGTCAAACTCTTCTAGGGTGTTCCCGTTAATAGGATCAAAAGATTCTATTTCTTCTATTTCATCTCCAAAAAAGTAAATACGGTAAGCGATTTCTGCATAACCAGGGTATATGTCAACAGTATCTCCTTTTACTCTAAAGTTTCCTCGACTAAAATCGCTTTCTGTTCTAGAGTATAAGGCTTGAACCAATTGTAGTAAAAACTTATTCCTGCTAATCACATCGCCCGTTTTTATTTTAACAATGTTATCCTGAAAATCATCAGGGTTTCCAATACCATAGATACAGGAAACAGAAGCAATTACAATTACATCTTGTCTACCAGATAGGAGGGAGGTAGTTGTACTTAAACGTAATTTCTCAATCTCCTCATTAATGGCCATATCTTTCTCAATGAAAGTATCCGTTACTGGC
>CAJWVX010000039.1 GCA_913048175.1 uncultured Flavobacteriales bacterium
GTGTTATCTTGAGACGAGAAATTAGAGGAACAATGGTTATGACACGCCCTGATGGAATGTGTAGCTTTCACCACTGTGTTTACGGACAACAATATAATGGAAGCACCTACAACAAAGTTTACACCGCTGGAATTACTCCAGGTCAGGTTAAACTGAATTGTGAACACACAAAATAGTAGTTAGTAAGAATACTAAATAATTTTAGATAACTTATTTAGTATATACCGTGGTTGGTATAGTTTTTTAAGAAAGCCGGTATTAATTTAATATCGGCTTTTTAATGGATAAATATATCAAACATATCATTAGGGCGTTCTAAAATTCGCCAACTAAATCCTTTAAGAATTACTTCTTTTGGTGAAACATCTTTTAATGGATGCATTACTCCTTCAGGGTCTTTGATAAAGGTAATCGTACTCAATTCATTATCTTTTAAAAAGATAAGCATATCTCTTCCGCTCATTTTATTAACCCCTATATATTTCCCATCATCATCAATTGCATAATAGATAGTTTCTGAATTTTCATTCACATATATCTTACGAATTTCTTGTTCGTGGAAATGGGCTATTAAACTATCTCCTTTAATCTGATTATAATTATCTCGTAAAGAATCTGCTTTAGAAATGATAAATGCATGCTCATCAACAAACATTCTATCTACCTCGTTATTAGACATTAATATATAAATAAACGTTCCAGTAATCTGATTTTCTTTAGACCAAATAACTGGATCATTATAAAAATTAATAGTAGAATCTGAAAAAGCATAAACAATGGAATCGGCTTTTCCTTGCATATCAGTTTTGTAAAACTTAGCATGATTATAAGCCAACATTGTTCTTAAAGTATCTCCTTTAATTCTAGAGGAGTCTGTCTCATTTATTAAGGAATCATAAACTTGAAATTGAGTAGATACAATAAAGGTATCAGCATGCATATAAAATGTATCTTCATCCATAATTTGAATCATCATAGCCTCTTGAGTTATCATTGCACTATCATTCTTCTCAAACAAATGAGCTACATCTCCCTGTAAGATTAAATTTTCAACTGTATCGGTTATTGTTGCATTACAAATTATTTCTCCAAAGCCTTTTTCTCTGTCATAATACAACGTATCTCCTTCTATTAATTTTTCTTCAGAATACAAATAAGCGTTTTTATAAAATTTAGATTTATCATTGATAGTATTGTACCACCCATCTTCGGTATAAATAAAATTATCATCACTAGTTATAGTCGTTGGCCCTAAAAAATGAACTACTTCTGAAGATGAATGATAGTTTAACGTATCGGCTTCAATCGTATATTCTGGATTAACCAAAACCACATCTGTCTTAAAGTAAAATGATTCTGTATTGGTATGATAATATCCTTGATCGCTTGTTAAGGTGTTATTTTCTTTTTGATTAACCATTGTTCCACCACCATAATAGTAAGAAATGTTAGTGGTTCGGTTGTAATCTAAAAAGTTAGTGGTAAGTGTTACTTCTTTATTAATTAAACGGACATCTCCTCTTAAAATAGCAATTTTGGTATTCCCATTATACTTTAATGAATCTCCAAATATTTTTAATGAATCGCCTTGAGTAATTCTAACATTACTGAAAGCATCCATTGTATTTGAACCCTTATAAACATATGCACTATCGCAAAACATTAACGCATCATCGTGTTTTAAACGAACATCGCCAATTAAACGATTTATTCTCATGCCATTTAACTCTTCTGACACCCAATTATTCGCATTTAGTATTTCAATCTTATTTCCTTTCTCTGTTTTAACAGCAGATTGCGAGAAAATTTCTCCAGAAAAAAGAAAAAAGAAAAAAGAAAAAAGAAAAAGCAGTTTCTTAGCTCCCTTTTGGGGAGAACTCAAAAATCCTCCCAAAAGGGAGGATTTTAACTTTATAAATTTTAAATTTTTCAACTTTAAACTTAGTTTATACCATTACGTTTTCTCTCATCAACGTTTGTTTTCTATCTGGTCCAACAGAAACAATCGTAATAGGAACGTTTAATTCTCCCTCTAAGTATGTAATGTAATCCATAAATTCTTTAGGAGCATTATCCATATCAGTTAACCCTGTTAAATCGGTCTTCCAACCCTTAATTTTTTTGTAAACTGGTTTAATATTTAATGAGTTAATGTCATAAGGGAAGTAATCATACATTTTTCCATCAATATCATAATGCGTACAAACCTCAATTTCTTCAAACGTATCCAAAACATCAGCTTTCATCATTGATAATTGAGTTGCCCCATTAATCATAATAGCATATTTTAATGCAGGCAAATCAATCCAACCACATCTTCTATCTCTTCCTGTGGTAGCACCAAACTCATGCCCTATTTGTCTGATATTTTCTCCTACTGCATTATCTAATTCTGTAGGAAATGGTCCTGAACCAACTCTTGTACAATATGCTTTAAAGATTCCTATAACTTCTCCAATTCTGTTAGGCGCAACACCTAAACCAGTGCAAGTTCCAGCAGTAACTGTGTTTGAGGATGTTACAAATGGATAGGTTCCAAAATCAACATCTAACATAGTTCCTTGAGCTCCTTCTGCCAAAACAGTTTGCCCTTTTGCCATTGCATTATGTATGTAGTGCTCGCTATCAATTAAAGTAAATTTTGACATAAACTCCATTGCCTCAAACCACTTAACTTCTAATTCAGTTAATAAGTCAGCATGATCATAATCTCCTAAAATTGCTTTATGTTTTTCTTGTAAAGCGTCATACTTTTCCTTAAAATTAACTGATAAAGAATCTCCCATTCTTAAACCATTTCTACCAGTCTTGTCCATATAAGTTGGCCCAATTCCTTTTAATGTAGAACCGATTTTATTTATTCCTTTTTGCTCTTCAGAATATTTATCCAATATTTTGTGCGTAGGAACAATTAAGTGAGCTTTTTTAGAAATTATTAATTTAGATGCTACATCAATTCCAATAGCTTCTAACTTATCAATTTCCTCTTTAATAATAATAGGATCAATTACAACACCATTACCAATTAAATTGATTGTTTCATCTCTGAAAATTCCTGAAGGAATAGTATGTAAAACATATTTCTTATCATCAAAAATTAAGGTGTGTCCAGCATTTGGTCCACCTTGAAATCTTGCGATAATGTCGTACTTGGGAGTAACAACATCTACAATTTTACCTTTTCCTTCGTCTCCCCATTGAAGACCTAATAATACATCTACTTTATTCATCTTAATTATATCAAAATTTTCTTTGCATCTTCAACAGTTTCTTCGATGTTAAAAATGCTATTTAATTTAGTGATTACTAATAATTGATTTATTTTTTCTGGGATATTAGTTATTATAACCTCTCCCCCTTTATTTCTTGCTTGTGTAAATATATTTATCAGAATACTTAATCCAGTACTATTCATGTACTCCATTTCTGTTAAATCTATAATTAATTTCTTTATCCCCTCACTTGCATGAAACTCGATATCATTCAGCATTTCCTGAATTTGCGACTTATTCATTAAGTTTCCACTCAATGAAACAATTAAAATTGAATCCTCTTTTTTTATTTCAAATGAAAAACTCATAATTCTTTGGTTTCATTTTTAAGGCCGTAAAAGTTTAATGAATGGTGTAAAATTTTCACATCAAACATCTCTTCCAATGTTGCTTTTATATTCTGGATTCTTGGATCACAAAATTCTATTACTTCTCCATTACTCAAAATAATATGATCATGTTGTTTAGATCCATAAGATCTTTCAAATTGAGCTATACTGTTTCCAAACTGATGTTTCCTTACCAATTTAGCATCAATTAACAACTCAATAGTGTTATACAAAGTGGCCCTACTAACTCTATACTTTTTATTCGTCATAGAAAGATATAAATCTTCTACAAAAAAATGATCATCACTTGAATAAATTTCTTGAAGTATAGCGTATCGTTCCGGGGTTTTACGGTGCCCCTTTTCTTCTAAATAAGTGGTAAAAATA
This sequence comes from uncultured Flavobacteriales bacterium, assembly GCA_913048175.1. Classification (GTDB taxonomy): domain Bacteria; phylum Bacteroidota; class Bacteroidia; order Flavobacteriales_E; family Vicingaceae. The sequence continues at coordinate 3,989 of CAJWVX010000039.1, forward strand.
TTCTTTACCTTTTCCTGAAGTTCCTCTCCTCTACTCATTAGGGTTATTGAAGGGTAAAATTAAAAATTAAAAAGAGATAGAATACAAATGTTAATGCTTTGTTGAAAAGTATTTAAGAATGAAATATTCTAACTAAACAAATAAAAAAATAACATTGCTAGATTCACTAATTAAGCAATGCCTAAATCAGATTAACTATCTGTTCTTTCTATCTTCTTTACTCCTTTCACTTTATTCAAATTAGCTATCAAATTCGTTAAATGAGAGGTATCTTGAACCAAAACCATAACACGTCCTTCAAACATACCATCATGACTATCAAAACTAATAGAACGCATTCCCACACTCAATTCATTAGAAATAATTTGTGTAATGCTATTTACAATTCCAACATCATCAATTCCGATAATTTTAAGCCCTGTTAAGAAAGCTCCATCATTCTCATCAATCCAACTTGCCTTAATAATACGATAAGCGTAATTAGACATTAATTGCACCGTGTTAGGACAAGAAGTTTTGTGCACCTTAATACCTTCTGTTACTGTAATAAAACCATAAACTTCATTACCAGGAATTGGATTACAACAACTAGCCAATTTATAGTCTATCTTCTCCATATTATCACCAATAACCAAAACTGGTTTTTGAGATTTATTCTTTTTAGAATCTGAAGATTTATTAGGCACAAATAAATTCTGTACCCTTTTAGGAATAATTGTTCGTTTTGGTTGTAAAACTCCCTCTCTAACTTCTAGTCCTTTTAATTTACTCAAATCTACAGTTCGCATTGCAATTTGATAATATAAATCTAACTCCGAAAGAACTTTATAATAGGACTGTAGCTCTTTTAAACTAATATTCTCGAGAGAAATTTTTAGCTTTTTTAACTCTTTATCTAAGTGAACTTTACCAACTTTAGCAATAATTCTTTTCTCTTCTTTTAATGATGATTTTATTTTAGTTTTTGCTCTATGAGTTTTCACAAAACTTAACCAATCTTCTTTTGGTTTTTGATTTTTAGAGGTTAGTACCTCAACCTGATCGCCACTATTTAACTGATGACTTAAAGGCACTAACTTATCATTTACTTTTACTCCCAAACAATTTACACCAACTTGCGTATGCACTGCAAAAGCAAAATCCAAGGCTGTTGCCCCAGTAGGTAAATTTTTCATATCTCCGTTAGGGGTAAAGACATAAATTTCATCTGTAAATAGATTTAATTTAAAATCATCAATTAAATCTAACGCGTTATCATCATTACTCTCCAACAGCTCTCTTACCTGGCTAATCCAAACATCAAATTGACTCTCTGCCCCACCCTCTTTATATTTCCAATGTGCAGCAAATCCTTTTTCTGCAATATCATCCATTCTACGCGTTCTAATCTGAACCTCAACCCACTTGCCAGTTGGGCTCATTACAGTAGTATGTAATGACTCATAACCATTGGCTTTAGGTGCAGAAATCCAATCTCTTAAACGATCAATATTAGGCTGATAAAAATCTGTTACAACAGAATAAGCCTGCCAACAATCCGATTTCTCATCCACCTCTTCTTTAGAATCGATGATTATTCGAATAGCAAACAAATCATAAACCTCCTCAAAAGAAACATTTTGCTTTTGCATCTTTTTCCAAATCGAATGAATTGACTTAGATCTTCCTTTAATTTCAAATTCCATCCCCTTATCATCCAATACTTTTTTTATTGGAGATGAAAATTTTCTAATAAATCGAGACCTTACTTCTTCTGTTTTTTTAAGGTTTTTCTGAACCTCTGCAAAACCTTCTGGTTCTTGACATTGTAATGATAAATCTTCTAATTCAGATTTAATAGAATGCAATCCCAGCCTATGAGCCAAAGGAGCATATAAAAACAAAGTTTCTGAGGCTATTTTCAATTGTTTATCTCTTCGCATAGAACCGATGGTTCTCATATTGTGCAATCGATCAGCCAGCTTTATTAAAATTACCCTTACATCTTCCGAAAGGGTCAATAGTATCTTCTTGAAATTTTCTGCTTGTATAGATTTGTTATTGTCTACTACTCCAGAAATCTTAGTTAATCCTTCAATAATTAAGGCTTCCTTTTTTCCAAAATCATTAACAATGTCCTCTAAAGTAACTTCAGTATCCTCAACTGTATCGTGTAACAAAGCACAAATAATTGAAGTAGCTCCTAATCCAATTTCCTCTGCGCAAATTCTTGCAACAGCAATAGGATGAAAAATATATGGTTCACCAGATTTTCGTCTATCCGTTTTATGAGCCTCAACAGCAACATCAAATGCCTTACGCATTCTCTGCTTCGTTACAGAATCATCTTTAGCATGCTTAGCAGCACCAAGCATCTCTGTGTAAGCCTTTAAAATATCTTTACTTTCTTGTTCTAAATCAATCATTAATTTATTGTTTTTAGTACTTAGTGTACAGTGGCTTTTCATCTAAAAACCATACACCAAAAACTACACACCACCTATTAGACCTTTTCTATAATTGTTGCATAACCTTGTCCAACACCAATACACATCGTTATTAATGCATATTTTTTATTCGTTTTTTGAAGTTCTATAGCTGCAGTTTGTAAAATTCTTGACCCAGTTACTCCTAATGGATGTCCAATTGCAATTGCTCCACCATTTGGATTAATTCTAGGATCATTATCAGCTAAGCCCATTTTACGTGTACAAGCTAAAGCTTGAGCTGCAAAAGCTTCGTTTAACTCGATAACATCCATATCATCCATAGTTAAACCTGCTCTTTTCAATGCTTTTTCTGAAGCATAAACTGGTCCTATTCCCATAACACGTGGTTCAACACCCGCAACTGCACTAGATACTATTCTTGCAATAGGCTTAAGATTATATTTATTTGCTCCATCTTCTGAAGCAATTAACATTGCTGCTGCTCCATCATTTAATCCTGAAGCATTTCCTGCCGTTACACTACCACCTTCTTTCTTAAAAGCTGCTCTTAACTTTCCTAAGACCTCTAAAGAACTATTTGGTTTGATAAATTCATCCTTATCAAAAATCAAATCATCTTTTTTACGTTGTGGAATATGTACAGCAACAATTTCTTCTGCCAATCTACCGTTATTCTGAGCTGCAGTTGCTTTCATCTGACTCCAATAAGCAAACTGATCTTGATCCTCTCGGCTTATTCCGTATTGAGCAACCAAATTTTCAGCAGTTACCCCCATTCCTTCTGTTCCGTATAAATCATCCATTTTAGGATTAATAAAACGCCATCCAAAACTTGAATCATACATTTTAGAATCTGTTCCAAAAGCTTTTGCAGATTTAGAAACTATGTAAGGTCCTCTAGACATATTCTCAACTCCACCAGTTACATAAATCTCACCATCACCTAACTTAATAGCTCTTGAAGCATTTATTGCAGAAGCCATTCCTGAAGCACATAGTCTATTCACAGTTTCTCCACCAACTTGCCAAGGCAAACCAGCCAACAAACCACTCATACGAGCTACATTTCTATTATCCTCCCCTGCCTGATTAGCACAACCAAATAATACATCTTCAATCTCTTCTTGAATAACACTTGGGTTTCTTTTTAACAATTCTACAATAGGAATTGCTCCCAAATCATCCGTTCTTACTGCTGATAATGTTCCTCCAAAACTTCCTACTGGAGTTCTTACTGCATCTATAATATAAGCTTCTTTCATTCGTCTCTTTTATTATTTCGTTAATGTCTTATGGAACTTACAAAATGCTAGTTTCATATCTATATTTTTATCGATCCTTTAATAAAGGAAATCAATCTCATTAAATTAATTCTAATCTTTTCATTTCCCAAAAACATCTTTCGGTAGCTTCTATATCTGCAAAAGCATCATGTGCTCCAGCAAAATCCAGTCCGAACAACTGAATATGTAACTCAGATAATTTAGGCCATTTATAACCATAAGGGCCTGGAATTTTACAGTAATCTGTAGAAGCCTTCATGGTACATAATTTGGGTTTGCTTTCAAAATCACTTTCAATGCTTCTTCTTAAGATTTCTGCTCCAATAATTTTCTCATCAAAACTAATATTATGAGCAACTATAAAGTTAGCCTCATTCACCATCTCATTAAACTTATTTAAAACGAAGTCTAAATCTACTCCTTCTTCTAGTGCTTTTTCTGTTGTAATTCCATGAACATTTGATGCTTCTGCAGGGATTATAAAGTTATCTGGTTTAATAATAAACTCAGCAAAATCAACTCGTTTTCCTTCTGCATTACATAAAGTCCAACCTATTTGTATCATTCTAGGCCAATTGTCTAAATCAGTAACTGGAGCTTTCCAATTCTTAGGTAATCCTGTTGTTTCGGTATCAAAAAATAAATACATAATCTCTTATTATCTTATTAGATCCAATCTTTACTTGTTCGATAAACGGTACCTTTAAACAAAGCAACAGTTTCATCTTTTTGATTGGTAATTGTTATTTCGTAAATCGCAATTTTATTAGATATTGATTTTTCTATTGCTTTAGCAGTAATTAAATCTCCAACCAAACATTGTTTAGTATGTGATATTGAGGTTTCTACTGAAACACTTTTTCTACCGTGAGAATTTGATGCAAATGCCAAAGCGCTATCTGCCAAACTATACGTTATTCCGCCATGAGCAATCTTAAAACCATTAGTCATTTCTTCTCTAACTGATAAATTTAGCTCACAAAAACCTTCTTTTACTGCAACAATTTCAATACCTAACCATTTGCTAAAGGCATCTCCTTCAAACATCTGGCTTGCTATTTTATTTGCGTTGTTCATTGTTTTTTATTGTTTGTCATACCGACCGTAGCGGAGGTATATTTTGAGTTTCTGTTTACAATTTTAAAAGATTCCTCTGTTCCGCTCCTTCGTCACTCCAATCGGAATAACATCTAGTTATAAAAAGTCTTATCCTCTCTAACCAATCTTCTTAACAATACACTCGGGCGATATCTATCATCTCCATATTCTGCATGTAAGAACTCTAATCTCAATAAGACTTCTTCTAATCCAATTGCATCAGCCCACTCTAATAAACCACAAGGATAATTAACTCCTTTAGTCATTGCTAAATCAATATCCTCTTTAGTAGCAATGTTTAAAAACAACGCATCTGCAGCTTCATTAATTAACATAACAACTATTCTATTTACAATTTCACCCCCTAACTCTTCATCCTTATTTGGTTCTGGTTTTTCTACTCCTTCAGCATAATCAAAAAATCCTCTTCCTGATTTTCTTCCGAACCATCCCGCTTCCGAATGTCTCTTCTGAGTAAATGATGGTCTATATCTCGGATCATTATAAAAAGCTGCAAAAACAGTTTCTGTTACCGTATAGTTTACATCGTTTCCGATATAATCCATTAAAGTAAAAGGACCCATTCTAAACCCACCCAATTCAGTCATTGCCCAATCGATAGTTGCAAAATCTGCAATACCTTCTTCATATATTTTTAACGCCTCTCCGTAAAACGGACGAGCTACTCTATTTACAATAAAGCCTGGAGTATCTTTTGTTAATACCGTTACTTTTTTCCAAGAATCAATTAAGGCTCTAGCAGTATCTTTAGTTGCCTCAGCTGTTTGAACTGCAGGAATAATTTCCACCAACGGCATTAATGGAGCTGGATTAAAAAAGTGAATCCCAATTACTCTATCTGATTTTTTACAAGCCGATGCAATTGAAGCAATTGATAGTGATGAAGTATTACTAGCCAAGATACAGTCTTCAGAAACAATACTTTCTAACTCAGTAAAAACTTGTTGTTTAACTTTTACGTTTTCAATAATTGCTTCTATAATAATTCCACAGTTACTAAAATCATTAACAGTGTTAGAAAATTTAATTCTACCAATTATGGCTTTAGAAGTTGCTTCATCAATTTTTTCTTTTTCAACTAAGCGTGCTAATATTTTATTTAAACTGGCCTCAGCTTTCACTAAAGCTGCATCGTTTAAATCTACTAATACTACCTGATGCTTTTGCGTTGCTGCAATTTGAGCAATACCAGAACCCATTGATCCTGCACCTAAAACTCCTACTACTGTTTCTTTATTCATAAGTACCTCTCAATCTCCCTAAAAGGGATATTTTTATTTTTTAGTTATTATTTCATTTCGTTTTCACACAACCTTACCCCCTCTTAAGAGGGGAATAAAAGCCCTCCCGCTCAGGAAGGGTTATGGATGAGTTACTCCCCTTTAAACTCTGGTTTTCTTTTTTCTAAAAAAGCATTTACACCTTCGTTGTAATCATAAGTTTGACCGGCTTCTGTTTGCAATTCGTTTTCTCGAGCCAATTGTTTTGTTAAATCATTGTTGTATGATTCGTTTAGCAAACGCTTCGTTAAACCAATACCTTTAGTCGGCATTTTGGCTAATTTCTGCGCAACACCCAAAGCCACTTCTTGCAAGTCTTCATCTGCTACAGATTTATAAATCATTCCCATTTGAACAGCCTCCTCAGCCATTACTTTATCTCCTAAAAACATTAAAGCAGCAGATTTTTGCATACCAATTAAACGAGGTAAGTAGTAGGTTCCGCCACTATCTGGCACTAAACCAATCTTACTAAAGGCCTGAATAAAAGCGACTGAATTTCCTGCAATCGTAATATCACAAGCTAATGCTAAATTTGCGCCAGCCCCAGCAGCAACACCATTAACTCCACAAACAATTGGTTTCTCAATATTTCTTAGTCTTTCTATAATTGGATTGTAATGCTCTTCAACAATTTTATCCAATTGAGTTTGCTCTGGATCAATTGCTTCAGCCAAATCTTGACCTGCACAAAATGCTTTTCCTGTTCCAGTGATATATATTGATCTAACTTCCTTGTTAGCTTCACACTCATCTAAACGAGCTTGTAAATCAAATGCCATTTGTCTAACAAAACTGTTAAATTTATCTGGTCTATTTAGAGTAATAACACCTACTCCGTTTTCTATTTTAAAATCTATCATTTAGTTTATGGTTTTTAGTGTATGGTTTATGGTATAAGTTTTTCAAAACACTAAACACCATAAACTAAACACTATTTTACATTCTATTTATTTTCCACTTGGAAAGAGTCTTTTCTATAGGGGCAACGACTTTATTAGCTGACCCGTCCTCATATAATCTTGCTGCAAAAAGTGCTGCAATTTTTTCTCCTTCAGGATCTGAATTTTGTAATTTTTCTGGACTAAAATGTTTTGATACAAAGTGTGTATCAAACTCTCCACTTATAAAATTTTCATGTTGCATCGCAAACTTACAAAACGGCATTGTTGTTTCTAATCCACTAATTTGATAATCATCAATAGCTCTAATCATTCGTTGCCTTGCTTCCTCCCTATCTTTTCCGTGTGTAATTAATTTAGAAATCATCGGATCATAGTAGATAGGAATAGCCATTCCTTCTTCAAATCCATCATCAACTCTTACTCCCATTCCTTCTGGACGAACATAAGTATTTAACGTACCAATATCTGGCAAGAAATTATTCATTGGATCTTCAGCATAAACTCTAACTTCAAAAGAATGTCCATTAATTTGAACATCATCCTGTGTAAAGCTTAACTTTTCTCCTCTAGCAATATTAATTTGTTCTTTTACTAAATCAAGGCCAGTTATCATTTCTGTAACCGGATGCTCAACTTGCAAACGAGTATTCATTTCTAAGAAATAAAAATCTTTATTATTCTCTAATAAAAACTCTACCGTCCCAGCTCCATAATAATCACAAGAACGCGCAACATCAACAGCACATTCACCCATCTTCTTTCTTAATTCTGGTGTTAAAACCATAGACGGTGCTTCTTCAATTACTTTTTGATGTCTTCTTTGAATTGAACATTCACGCTCAAACAAATAAACGATGTTACCGTGTGTATCTGCAATAATTTGTATTTCGATATGACGAGGAGAACCAACATATTTTTCAATAAAAACAGCTCCGTTACCAAAAGAATTTACAGCTTCACTCACTGCTCTATCCATTTGCTCTTCAAACTCATCAGCGTTTTCAACTACACGCATTCCTTTTCCACCTCCACCAGCAGCAGCTTTAATTAAGATAGGAAATCCAATTTCTTTAGCAATTTCTTTAGCCGCAGGAATATCATCAATAGCTTCATCTGTACCAGGAACCATCGGAATATTATAACTCTTTACCGTATCCTTTGCTTTTAATTTATCTCCCATTAATTCCATTGCTTCTGGGGATGGACCAATAAAAGTTATTCCAGCTTGAGTTATTTTACGAGTTGCATCAGCATTCTCTGATAAAAAACCATATCCAGGATGTAATCCGTCAACATTCAAATCCTTGCAAATCTGAATAATTTTATCCACCTGTAAATAAGATTCACTCGATGGAGGAGGACCAACACAAACTGCCTCGTCTGCATATTTTACGAACGGTGCGTTTCTATCTGCTTCAGAAAAAATTGCAACTGTTTTAACTCCCATTTCTCTTGCAGTACGCATAACACGCAAAGCAATCTCTCCTCTATTGGCTACAAGTATTTTATCCATATAATTTCTTAAATAAATTGAAGGCTTAAAAATAATAAAAAGTAGGCAGTAGAAGACTGAAAATTAGACGAAATTACTCGCCTTTATTCATAAAATTGCCAAAAACAGATTTCCCAAAATTATAATTAAGAGAAAATCCAACAAAAGTAGCTGAAGCTAAACTTTGTCCTGTCTTATTATTCCATGAATACAACTGTTGTAGACTCGCATACCCAACATCTAATTTAACTTTATAATGCTTTCCAAATTTAGCATTTAAGGACAAATTGGTTTTTAACTGTCTCAAATAGATCGACTGATCATTTCCGTTAAAAGTAGACCCCTGTCGATAAACAGTGTTAATTCCGTTATAACTAACTATTCCATGAATACTTACTTTTTTATTAATTCGATAATTTAATTTTAAATGAACAGGAAGGATAAGTTCAACTCTAAATTTACTTGCAATTTTTGTTTTTATCCCCAACAACGGAAAAGGGACCAACCTACCTTGTTGAACCAATAAACCTGCGCCATAGAAATAAAACGTTTTTAAATCCTTCGTTTTAATATTTGCAACATACCCTCTAAAATTTGGAACAAAACTTTCTGAAAATGTTGTTTTATTCTCAGAAGCAAAAATGTTTGCTGAATAAATCCAAATACCATTTCTTAAACTTGCTTTAACAGCTGTTAAACCAACACCTCCTGTATATATTGTTTCAAAATAATTATCATCCGTTAAGTTTGGCTGAATGACATTAAAATTATAATCTAAAAAGAGTTGACTCGCTTTTGCATCCATCTCTTTAAAATTAAAGCCTTTTAAATCTATCCCTACTTTAGTTTTAAGAGGTTGACTGAACTGTATTTTATATTTTGATAATTGAAAATCTGTAGAATCATTTAAAGCAGAAGGCATTAAATATTCAGTACCTAAAGCAATTCCAGGGTTAAAAATAAAATCAATGTTTAAGGATTGGGAGAAACCAACATTAACTAATGTTATTACTAAAAAAAGTATCCCAGCATGTTTTTTCATCCTATTTTACAAGCAACAAACTTACCAATTTATAAAAAAGTCATTAACAGAAAAACACAACTTTATATTATTTTAGAAAATAAAATTAAAAAATTTATCCTGAATTAATTCAAGGGTTCTTCGCAATGACGATTTTTTGTCTACTTTTGGGATTTAATGAAGTTTGCTTATCCAGAGTTCCTATACGCACTTTTCGCAATAGCGATACCAATTATTATTCACTTATTTAATTTCAGAAAGTTTAAGAAGATCTACTTCTCTAATGTTGATTTTTTAAAAGAGGTTCAACAAGAGACTCAAGCAAAATCAAAGCTTAAACATCTTTTAATTTTATTAAGTAGAATTTTTTTAATTGGTTTTTTAGTATTTGCTTTTGCTCAACCTTACATACCTTCATCAAATAACGATGTTGCTAATCAGAATAATATTGTTGGAATTTATATCGACAATTCTTTTAGTATGGAAAGTAAAGGCGAAAATGGATCTTTGCTAAACGAAGCTAAAACCAAGGCCCTTGATCTTGTTAACTCTTATCGTGCAACAGATAAATTCATCTTGGTTACCAACAATTTTAACACAGGCGATCAACGAATATTGAGTAATGAAGAAGTAGTTGATCAAATTGAGGCAATTGCGGTTTCTACAAGTAGCAGAAAACTTTCTACCATTTATTCTCGAAATAGAGATCCATTAAACTCTTCAGAAATCAATAATAAATCTTTTTATATCTTTTCTGATTTTCAAAAATCAACAACCGACATTAAGGCAATTGAAGCAGATTCATTAATCGATAGCTACCTTATTCCAATTAAAGCAACAGAAATAAGCAACTTATATATTGATAGCTGCTGGTTTGATTCTCCAACTCATTTAATTAATCAAAATGAGGCTCTAAATATCCGAATCAAAAACAACTCTGAAAACGATTTAGAAAACATTCCGGTAAAACTTTATATAAATAATCAAAATGTTGTTCCTGCAAGTTTTTCAGTAAAAGCAAATGATGAAACTATTATCGCTTTAAACTATAGGAATAAAAATAATGGTGTTCAACAAGGAAAAGTTGAGTTAAGAGATAGCCCTGTAACAATGGATGATGCTTTTTATTTTTCTTACACTATTTCTGAAAACATCACTATTTTGGGAGTAGGTAATAATGAACCTGCTTTAAATTCAATCTACAATACCGACAGTTTATTCAACTACTCAAATTTTGATGTAAAAAAATTAGACTACTCAATTATTAAGTCAAGTAATTTGGTTGTACTTCATAATCTCGAACAAATAAATTCTGGTCTATCAAATGCAATAAAAAGCTTTATTAATAATGGTGGAAGCCTACTTATTTTCCCATCAAATAAAATTAATACTGATAGTTATAAAAAGTTTTTAAGTTTATTGAGTGTTAATTATTACACTTCAATAGATTCTTCTGAAAACAAAGTGCGAGAAATTAATTTAATACATCCAATTTACAAAAATGTGTTTGATGGAGCTCCAAAAGGAAATTTAAACCTTCCTATAGTTTCTTCATACTTTCAACTATCTAAAGGAACTAAAGCATACAAAAACAATATTTTAACTTTTAAGAATGGAGCTCCATTTTTAAACGAATATAAAATAGGAAAAGGAACTATCTATTTGAGTACGGTAAGTTTAGATAGAGGAAGTAGTAATTTCACTAATCACGCTCTATTTGTTCCTACCCTATATAATATTGCTCTTTTAAGTCAAAATAACCACCCTCTTTTTCATACAATTGGAAGTAACTCAACTATTGATGTGAATAGAACATCCACAAAAGAAAATGTTTATCATATTAAAAATAAGACTATTGACATTATTCCGAAAGTTAGAAATACGAATACAAACACAACTGTTTTTATAAACTCTGATATTGAAACTGCCGACAATTATTTTTTAGAGAATAAAGAATCTAAAGTTGGATTAGCCTACAATTACAATCGTTCAGAATCTGATTTGAGTTATTTAACTTCAGCAGAAATTGATGAAGCGATTAAATTAAGTGGAATAAATGCCAAGTACATTGATGTAACAAATGATACAATCCAGGCTGCCTTGAGTGACTTAAACATTGGAAAAAAATACTGGAAATATTGTATTATTTTAGCATTGCTCTTTTTAGCAATTGAAATAGTTTTAATAAAAATATTTAAATGAACGCTTTAATTAAATCAGCAAAAATAGTTGACATCAACTCTGAGTTTAACGGAAATACTGTTGACATTCTTATCGAAAAAGGTCTTATTTCTAAAATTGGATCAGACTTAAAAAATCCAAGTAAAATACAAGAAATCCACTATAATAATTTGCATGTTTCGGCTGGATGGTTTGATATGAGAGCTAATTTTTGTGACCCAGGCCACGAATACAAAGAAGATTTAAATTCTGGATTAAAAGCTGCTGCAAAAGGTGGATTTACTGGAGTAATGGTTATGCCTGATTCTGAACCTGCTACAAGTACAAAAAGCGGAATACAATACATCATTAATAAAACAAAAGGAAACATTGTAGATGCACTTCCTGCAGGAAGTTTATCTCACAATTGTGAAGGAAAAGAAATTGCTGAAATGTATGATATGCACTCTGCAGGCGCCATTGCTTTTACAGACAATAAAAAAAGTGTTTCTAAATCAAGCTTATTAAATAGAGCAATGCTTTATAGTCAATCTTTTAATGGTCTGATTATAAACTTTCCGAATGATAGAGAAATAAGTAACAGCGGACAAATAAATGAAGGTATTGTAAGTACTGAATTAGGATTAAAAGGAATTCCTGCACTAGCTGAAGAGTTAATGGTAAGTAGAGATATTTTCTTAGCTGAATATTGTAATTCAAGAATTCACCTTTCTAATATCACTACTAAAAAATCAGTTCAGCTTATTAAGGATGCTAAGAAAAAGGGAATTAAAATAACTGCAGACGTAAACTCCTTCCACTTATTGTTTGATGAAACTGAATTATTACATTTTGACAATCACTTTAAAGTTAATCCACCTCTTAGAACTAAAGAAGACATAAAAGCTCTTATTACAGGCCTAAAAGATGGAACAATAGATGTTATTTGTTCGGATCATACTCCAGAAGATATTGAAAATAAACAATGTGAATTTGACCATTCTGCTTTCGGAATGATCAACCTGCAAACTTCTTTTTCTGCTGCGAATACTTCCATAAAAAACAAATTAGATTTGGCTGAATTCATTTCAAAACTCACTTCTTCTCCAAGAAAAATTTTAGGCTTAGAAAAATTAGAAGTTGCAGTAGGAAAAAAAGCAAATCTGACTCTTTTCAGTCCAACCGAAAAATGGACATTCAACAAAGAAGACATTGTTTCTAAATCTAAAAATACTCCTTTTATTGGTAAAGAACTAACTGGTAAAGTTTACGGAATAATTAACAACAATAAGATAGAAATTAGTTAGTCCTCTTCAGAATCTTCGATAAACGACTTTTTACGTTTCTTTTTATCTTTCATAAATTCATAAGGTCTGATAATTGCGCGTATCCCTTTTTCTGAAGTAACATAACCTCTAATCCAATTGTAAGTAGCTACAATTTTATTTCTATAACCAACTAAAGATTTAAGATGAACAAACATCCAAATTATCCATGCTATAAATCCGCTTAATCTCACTTTGCCAACCTCTACAACAGCCTTATCTTTTCCAATAGTTGCCATTGCTCCCTTATCTTTGTAAAAAAATGCTTTTAAAGGCTTATCGAAAGAAAGTGACACTATGTTTTTAGCCAACAATTCTCCTTGCTGCATTGCTGCAGGAGCGACCATTGGATGGCCTCTTGGAAAATCTTCTGATTCCATACTTGCTATATCTCCAATAGCAAATATATCCTCGTACCCTTTAATACGATTATACTCATCTACTAATATTCTATTTGACTTATTAATAGTTTCTGGCTTCAAACCGTCAACAGGATTTCCTTGAACACCTGCAGTCCACATTAATGTTCTTGCAATTATATCATCCTCTGTATTTACCTGAACGTAATCACCCTGTATATCTAAAACCCTTGTATTTAAAACAACAGTTACTCCTAAATCTTCTAAATATTTTTTTGCCTTTTCTGAAGATTCTTTGGATAGCATTGGCAAAACCCTGTCTCTAGAGTGGACCAAATATATATTCATGCATTCAAGATCTAATTCTGGAAAATCTTTTGGAAGAACAAACTTTTTCAACTCCCCTAATGCTCCAGCAAGCTCTACTCCTGTTGGCCCTCCGCCTGCAACAACATAATTTAGATAACCTTGTAACTTTCTTTTATTATTTAAAGAAACAGACTTTTCAAAATTTTGAAGTATCAAGTATTTTAAATCTAATGCTTCGGTTATAGTCTTCATTGGCATTGCACTAACACTCAAGCCTTCATTATGAAAGAAATTGGTTGTTGCACCTGTAGCAACTACTAAGTAGTCGTATGGAATTACTCTTTTTCCTATTCGAACAAATTTCTCGTCAGAATTTATCTCCTCTACTTCTCCTTGCCTAAAGAAAAAATTCTTCTGTTTAGTAAAAATCCCTCTAATAGGGTATACAATAGAATCTGCTTCTAATGCAGCTGTAGCAACCTGATACAATAGAGGTTGAAAACAATGATAATTATTTTTATCAACCATTACAACTTGAACATCTGCTTTGTACAAACTTTTAGCAAGTTCAACTCCAGCAAACCCACCACCAATAATTACAATACGAAGTTTATCTGTTTTTGGAAGATCAATTTTCATCTAAGAATATTTTTTTGAACACCTATTCTCTTACGACTAAGATAATTAAAAGTTATAATGAAAATTAATCTTTGATTTAGATAAATTATCCACCAGAAGAAGACAAGGTCATTATAACATCATATCCTTTCCATGGACTATTTAAGGCAGAACGTACTTTATCCGTACTCCTTTTATAAACCAAGCCTATTCCTTTAGCATATTTTTCTTCAAAAAAAGTTGGATTTATTAAATTATCAAGTCCATCTTCACCTCCTTGAATCACTCTCAAAACATTCCCTAATGAAATCCCTCCAATTATTTTAGATTGATCTACAAAATCAAACTCATACAGAATACTACTTTGATTATTCATCGAATTTCCATTCCAAGTTTTACTCTCCTTTACAGGTAAAATAAGTTTCAAATACTTAATGTTTTCTTCTGTTTTTTGAAAACTAGTTGCAGTTAATTTACTACTCCAAACATCAATAATATCCCAAGCTAAAGTATCTGAATCTCTTCTATAACGAATTATTTTAAATGCCTCATCATCTCCTAAATCTAGAAATTTAGAATCTACAAGTTCTCTAATTTGATAAGAAGCAGTATCAATTGAATTATCAAAATCATCGTAAGTAATAGAATCAACATTATAGACAACCCATTTACCAACCTCTAATCCTGCATAACCGGAACCTATATCTGGATTCAATTTTTGCTCTTCTTTCTTTGAACAAGAAAAAAGTATAAGAGTAAGACTAATTAAAATCAAGAATGATTTTATCATAAGCTAAAAGTAAGAAAAAATGATTTATTCTTCTTTACTATCTATAAATCCACCACCAATTAGATCATTTCCATCATAAAAAACTGCAGACTGTCCTGGTGCAACTCCTTGAACATCTTCATAAAAATCTATCTTGATTCTACCATCATCAGTGGTAGAAATATGACTTGTAGCACCTACATCTTTGTAACGGATCTTACTTAAAGCTTCCATCTCATTAGGAACACCATCAAATTTTACAAAATTAGGATTTCTAACAAAAACTGTTTTTTTATTCAAATCTTCTTTAGTTCCTAAAACAACAATATTTGCTTCAGGCATAATTTTAATAACGTATCTTGGATCACCAAATGCAATCTCTAAACCTCTACGTTGACCAATAGTGTAAAAAGGATAACCTTGGTGTTTTCCGATCACATTCCCATCAACATCAACAAAATCTCCACCGGCAACTCTCTCTTCTAAACCTTCTACCCTTCGCTTTAAGAAACCTCTGTAATCATTATCTGGCACAAAGCATATTTCAAAGCTTTCTCCTTTTTTAGAAAGAGCTTCATACCCTCTATCTAAAGCCATTTGTCTAATATCTGGTTTAGAAAAACCTCCTAAAGGAAACATTGTACGAGCTAAACTTTTCTGACTCAATCCCCACAGAACATAAGATTGATCTTTATTCTCATCTAATCCTTTTGAAATTACATGTCGTCCATTTTCTTCTCTTACCTGAGCATAATGTCCTGTAGCTATAAATGCACATCCTAATTGATCTGCTCTTTTAAGTAACGCATCCCATTTAATATGAGTGTTACATAAAACACACGGATTAGGTGTTCTTCCAGCAATGTATTCATCTACAAAATTATCAATTATTGCATCTCCAAACTCCTCTCTAATATCCAATATAATATGATGAAACCCCATATCAACAGCAAGCTGACGTGCATCATTAATATCATCCAAGCTACAACAACCAGTAGTCTTTTTTGTTCCTCCAGAAGATGCGTAATCCCAAGTCTTCATCGTTAAACCAATAACTTCATACCCTTCATCATGCAACAACATTGCTGCAACCGAACTATCTATTCCGCCACTCATGGCAACTAATACTTTTCCTTTCTTACTCATAATCTAATGTGTGAACGGGTTAATGCTTAAATGATAGAATAAATTTTCAGTTAAAATTCTTTCATTCAAAACTCTATCTCATTATTTAACGTGGAGCACCAAAAATTTCTGGATACATGATATCTTCAACATCTATTGGTTGTAGTGGTTCGGTTTCTATATTTTCATCCTTATTATCATCAACTCGAACACCTTTACTATATTTTTCTTTCTTTTTTATTTTATTTCCATTCTCATCAAAGTACAGCCAAACACCATCTCGTAAATCATGGTAAAAAAAGCCCGTAATAGATCTTATCCCTTCGGAATTGTAATAAGTAGATTTGCCTTCCAATGACCCTTTATCGTAATTTGCCGTCTTTTTTTTCTTGCCATCCTTCCAAAACATATTCCAATCACCTTGTTCAAAGTCATTTCTATATTCCTTCTCTTCTGCAACTTGTCCACTTTGGTAATAAACATAAGACATTCTATTTTTTTCTCCATTAATATAATAATCTGAAGCTATTTTAAAACCATCTAAATCATAATAAATCCAAGTGCTATCTTTTTTCTGATTTAAAAACTTACCAACAGATTGTGCTCCACCAGATTTATGAAATGATATAGAATAACTTTCAGATCCTCTATGAGTCAATTTCACCTTAATCTTTCCTGTATCAAAATAATATAACCACTCACCAATAGGTTTGTCATTGTTAAAATTCCCAACCTTACTAAGCATACCATTTTTATGATACTTTTTCCATTCTCCTTGTTTCCCTTTAGCATCAGTTTTATTATCTCCTTGTCCGAAAACAAGCAAACCAAAGAACATAAATATTACTACAATTAAATTTCTCATATTGATTACAAAATTAGTGATTTACTGTTTGTTACAAACAATTATTATACCTTAAATTGAATAAACGATAGTTTACTCATATTATTGAAAAACAGTATCTAAAGACACACTAATCGACTGGTTTTTAAAACTAAACGATGCTACTCAGATTCAGGTCTAATAATTTTGCAAATTCCAGTTTATTTAGTTTCTTTTGTGTCCATTAATAAAAAACAGAAGAAAGAAAAAATAACTACCTATGAGATTTACGAAATATTTATTATTAACAGCTGCTGCAAGTACTCTATTGTATTCTTGTGGAGGTGATGCTAAGCATGAAGAAAAAACTGAAGAAGTTGTTGCAACAGATTCTAATGACAAAGCATGGTATGCTGAAGAGTACACCGATAAAGATGAGGCTGGATTTAGATGGAAAACAGAACGTTTTTCTGACATTAAAGTTCTTAAGTATCAAATTAACGGATTTGATAAGTTAACATTTCAACAAAAGCAATTGGTTTATTTCTTAGGTCAAGCAGGATATGCTGGTAGAGATATTATTTGGGATCAAAATTACCGTCATAACTTAACAATTAGAAGAGCATTAGAAAACATTATTACCAACTTTACTGGTGACAAGACTTCTGATGACTGGACTAAATTTATGGTTTACACAAAAAGAGTTTGGTTTGCAAACGGTATTCACCACCATTATTCTATGGATAAATTTGAGCCAGCTTTCACTAAAGAATATTTTACTTCTTTAATGTCTGAGACTAAAACTGAATTAACTGAAGAAGTTATTGAAGTAATTTTTAACCCAGAAATTGATAACAAGAAAGTAAGCTTAGATGCAACTAAAGATTTATTATTATCTTCTGCTACTAACTTTTACGGACCAGATGTTACTCAAAAAGATGCTGAAGATTTTTATGCAGCTAAGATGGATAAAAATGATGCTACTCCAATTTCTTACGGTTTAAACTCTAAGTTAGTTAAAACTGAAAATGGATTAGAAGAAAGAGTATGGAAATCAGGTGGAATGTATGGTGAAGCAATTGACCAAGTTACTATGTGGTTAACAAAAGCTGTTGCAGTTGCAGAAAACCCTGCTCAAGGAGATGCTTTAAAATTATTAATTGAATATTACAACACAGGAGATTTAAAAACTTGGGATGCATACAATGTTGCATGGGTAACAGCTACTGAAGGTGATATTGATTACATCAACTCATTTATTGAGGTGTACAATGATCCATTAGGATATAGAGGTTCTTATGAAACTGTAATTCAAATGAACGATTTTGAAGCTTCAGCAAGAATGGCTGTTGTTGCTAACAACGCTCAATGGTTTGAGGATAACTCAACTATTATGGATGACCATAAGAAGAAAAAAGTAACAGGTGTTACTTATAAGGTTGTTGAAGTTGCTGCTGAATCTGGAGATGCTTCTCCATCTACTCCAATTGGAGTGAACTTACCAAACGCAAACTGGATTAGATCTACACACGGTTCTAAATCGGTTAGTTTAGGTTCTATTATCCATGCTTATAGTCAAGGTAAAGGTTCTGGAATGTTAAAAGAATTCTGTTACACTGCTAAAGAAATGGAAATGGAAGAAGAGCATGGTGCTATTGGAGACAAAATGCATACTGCTTTACATGAGGTTATAGGACATGCTTCTGGACAAATTAACCCAGGTGTTGGAACTCCAAAAGAAACATTAAAAAACTATGCTTCTACTTTAGAAGAAGCTAGAGCTGATTTAGTTGGTCTTTATTATTTAATGGATCCTAAGTTAGTTGAAATGGGATTAATTTCTTCTTTAGAAGTTGGAAAAACTGCTTATGATGGTTACATCAGAAATGGTTTATTAACTCAATTAACTCGTTTAAATAAAGGAGCTATTATTGAAGAAGCTCACATGAGAAACAGACAATTGAACGCTGCTTGGGCAATGGAAAAAGGTGCTGCAGATAACGTAATTGAAAAAGTAACTAAAGATGGTAAAACATTCTTTATTGTTAACGATTACGATAAGTTGAGAGTAATTTTTGGTGACTTATTAAAGTTAATCCAAAAAATTAAATCAGAAGGAGATTACCAAGCTGGTAAAGACTTAGTAGAAAATTACGGTGTACAAGTTGATCAAGCTATCCATACAGAAGTATTGGAAAGAGTTGCAAAATTAAACGTTGCTCCTTATAGTGGATTTATTAACCCAACGTTAGTTCCTCAATATGATGACAAAGGAGAAATGGTTGATGTTAAAGTAACTTACCCAGATGACTTTGAAACGCAAATGTTAAACTACGCTAAGAACTATTCTTTCTTACCTAGTAAGAACTAAAAAATTATCATTCCGATTGGAGTGTAATGGAACAGAGGAATCTTTTGATATTAGAAATCTAAACTAAAAAGTCACCTCGAAGCTTTTGCTAATTCCACAAAACATGCTCGGTATAACATAACAAAAATAGAAAGCCATCCTGAAAAGGGTGGCTTTTTTTATGACCGTTTATAAAGTAAAACCCACCACTCATTAGTTTACTATTGATTTACATTTATGATATATCTAATTTCATATTCACATTTTAGCAATAAGGTCTTATGATGAAAAAAACCCTCGCATTCTTAACAATTATTTTCTCAATGAATTTAGTGACAGCTCAAACAACAGGGATACCAGATCCCAATTTTGAGCAAGCTCTAATAAGTTTAGGATACGACAGTGGCTTACAAGATGGAGTTGTTCTTACTAGTAATATTAATACTGTTACTTCTTTAGAGGTTAACAATAAAAACATAAGTGATTTAACAGGAATAGAAGATTTCACTTCTTTAGACTCGTTGTCTTGTACATATAATCAACTCACAAGTTTAGATCTTTCTCAAAATACTTATTTAAGTTATTTGAATTGCTATAATAATCAATTAACAAATTTAGATGTTATACAGAATGCGTCTTTAACCCATTTAAAGTGTGGACTAAATCAACTATCCAGTTTAAATATTTCTCAGAATACTGCTTTAACTAGCTTAGCTTGTCTTAATAATCAATTAACAAATTTAGATGTAACCCAAAATATTGACATGAAAACATTGGGTTGTGGATGGAATCTATTACAGAATATTGACATTTCTCAAAACACTCAACTAGAAAATTTTAGTTGCGAAAATAATCTCATAAACTCTCTTAATGTTTCCTCAAATCTAAACCTGGAAGATATTCATGCTGCTCATAACCAATTAACCGCTATTGATATTAGTAACAACATACTATTAAATTCACTTGGAGTTTACTATAATCAAATTTCTAGTTTAGATTTTAGTCAAAACCCACTAATGTGGTCTGTTGTTTGTTTTAATAATCAGCTTTCGGAGATTGATTTAAGCCAGCACCCTCTATTAACCCTCTTAGTTTGTAGAGAAAACAATTTAACTTGTCTAAACATCAAGAATGGAATGAACTCTAACATAGAACATTTAGATGCTACTGGCAATTCAAACTTAACTTGTATCGAAGTAGATAATCCAATTTGGTCAGCTCCATTGGGGATTCTAATAGACCCTCAAACCTCATTTAACACAAACTGTAACAATCCTTGTGCTGTGGGAATAGAAAAAAAGTATTTATCCAACCTGTCTATTTACCCAAACCCAACAAAAGGATCTATCAATATTGAATTAGGAGCCATTTTAAGGGATGTAAAAGCAACTTTAACCAATGGTTTAGGTCAAGTGATTTTTACTAAAGAATACACTTCTACTGATTTTATTAGGTTAGATATTGATGCACCAAATGGAATTTACTTTTTACAACTCCAAACAGAAAGTGGGGAAGTAATTACCAAGAAGA
>CAJWVX010000040.1 GCA_913048175.1 uncultured Flavobacteriales bacterium
TAATAGCCGCTGGTTTTATTGGAACATCAAGACTAATATTAAAAGCACATACTCCACCACAAATATATACAGGATTTGCTATTGGTGTATTTTGCCAGTTTATTATACTATATTTTTAGTTCTATTTATTAGAATAAATCACTCACCATAATCCTCCTTTAATAGAAGAATCCTATATTTTTAGAGTAAAAAAAATCCTAACAACAATGTTAGGACTCTTTTTTATATTCTTAATCTTTAATGAAATCTAGTATTCATCTTCATTAAAAAAGAAATCTTCTTTGGTAGGATAATCAGGCCAAATATCATCTATACTATCGTAAGAATCATCTTCTCCTTCTAATTGCTGTAAATTTTCTGTAACCTCTAAAGGCGCTCCAGTTCTAATCGCAAAATCAATCAACTCATCCTTTGAAGCTGGCCATGGTGCATCTTCTAAATGTGATGCTAATTCTAAAGTCCAATACATAATTTATTATTTCTTAATATTTACGCAAAAATAGATTTTTTGTTTACTTAAGCAAGGAAAATCTACAATTAATTATTAGCCACTTATAAACCCTCTAAAACTCAATGGCAATACTACATTCGAGGCTTCCACTCCACCTCTTTAACATCTTTATCTATAACTATTTTTCTAGCCAACACAAATAAATAATCAGATAAACGGTTTAAGTATTGAAGAACCAATACATCTATTTCTTCATTTTCTGATAAGTTGCTAATTAAACGTTCTGCGCGCCTACAAACACACCTTGTTACATGACAAAAAGAAACGGTTGTATGCCCACCTGGCAAAACGAAAGACCTCATTTCAGGTAAATGTTCATTCATTGCGTCAATTTCATTTTCTAATAAAAGAATATCTTCTGGATATAAATGAGGGACCTTAACCTTTGTATTACCGGGCTCAGTAGCTAAAATTGATCCTAAAGTAAACAACCTATCTTGCACCTCTATTAAGGTTTCAATACTCTTTTTATCGATATCCTGATCTCTAATTAATCCTATGTAAGAATTTAATTCATCTACTGTTCCGTAAGCATCAATTCTAATATCGTGTTTAGGAACTCTTTTTCCACCAAAAAGTGATGTTTGTCCTTTATCTCCCGTCTTTGTGTATACCTTCATTTTACTATAATTATTCTGGAAAATTAATGATAATTTGTATTAATTTTGACGTATGATTACACAAGACCAAGTAAAATTATTAGTTGAGCGCCTGGCTGCGTTGAGGGGGTACCTTTGACATTGATGCCAAGTTAATTGAACTAGAAGAAGAAGATCAAAAAACACAAGATCCTAACTTTTGGGGTGATCCTAAAGCAGCAGAAAAACAATTAAAAGTAGTAAGAAACATTAAAGTATGGACAGAAAACTATACTACGGTGGCATTAGAAATTGAAGACCTAGAAGTTCTTTATGATTTTAATAAAGAAGGAGAAGCTTCTGAGGAAGATGTAGTAACTCAGTATGACATTTCATTAAGTAAAATTGAAGGTTTAGAGTTTCAGAATATGCTTAGTGCAGAAGAAGATTCTTTAAGTGCTGTTCTTCAAATTACAGCTGGAGCTGGAGGAACTGAAGCTTGTGATTGGGCAGAGATGCTGCTGAGAATGTACAAAATGTGGGCTGAAAACAATAATTGTAAAATTAAGCTTCTTGATTATCAGGGAGGAGATGTTGCTGGAGTTAAAACAGTTACCATAGAAATTGAAGGGGAATTTTCTTTCGGATACCTAAAAGGAGAAAATGGAGTACATCGTTTAGTGCGAATAAGTCCATATAATTCTCAAGGTAAAAGAATGACTTCTTTTGCCTCAGTATATGTTTATCCTTTAGCGGATGATAGTATTGAAATTAAAATTAATCCTGCCGATTTACAATTAGATTTTGCTCGTTCTGGTGGTGCTGGTGGTCAAAATGTAAACAAGGTAGAAACTAAAGTAATTCTAAAACATATTCCTTCAGGAATAATGATTACCAATTCTGAAACACGTTCTCAATTAAAGAATAGAGAAAAAGCTATGCAGCTATTAAAGTCTCAATTGTATGAGATTGAATTGCGTAAGAAAATGGAATCTCGTGCAGAAATTGAAGATGGTAAACTGAAGATTGAATGGGGTGCTCAAATTAGAAGTTATGTTTTAGATGATAGAAGAGTAAAGGATCACAGAACAAACTTTACAGTAAACGATCCTTCAAAAGTATTAGATGGAGATATTGATGGCTTCTTAAAGTCATATCTAATGGAATTTGGAAAATCTTAAAAAACATAAAATGAAAATATATCACAACCCTCGCTGTAGTAAAAGTAGAGAAACGTTAAAGCTTATTAAAGATGCCGGTGCAGAAGTAGAAATTATTGAATACTTAAAAAACATTCCTACCGCTGAAGAAATAAAAATGATTTTAATGAAATTACATTTATCTCCAAAAGATATTATCCGAAAAGGAGAAGCTGTTTATAAAGAAAAGTTTAAAAATAGTGCCTTTAATAATGATGAATGGATTAAAGTAATGATTGAATATCCTAAATTAATCGAAAGGCCAATTGTTATTAAAGGAAATAAAGCAATTTTGGGAAGGCCACCTGAAAACGTATTAGATTTAATCTAAAATAAAAAGCGTCTACTGAAATTAATAGACGCTTTTTTATATGCTTGTTAATCCTTCTTAATCTTTTAAGCCTGCCATTTCTTTCGCCCATGGTGGACCAAACTTGTTAAGTATAAACAACTGAATTGAAGCTGGTACAACTACAGTAAACAAAAATAATAATACCCAAAATGCCATAAATAAAATGAAGAAGAAAAATATAAAACCTAAACTTACCATGTTGTTATTTTTAAATTATTACTAGTGTAAAAGTATAAAAATCTAATTGTTATGCCTAAATATTTGCAAAAAAATCATTCCCCTTATCATCACAAATAATAAAGGCAGGAAAATTTTCAACAGTAATCTTCCGAACTGCCTCCATTCCCATCTCTTCAAAATCAACAACCTCTACCGATTTAATATTTGTTTTTGCTAAAATTGCAGCTGGACCTCCAATAGATCCCAGGTAAAACCCACCATATTTTTGACAAGCATCAGTAACACCTTGTGAACGATTCCCTTTTGCTAACATAATCATTGAACCTCCTAAAGCTTGAAATCCTCCAACATAAGGGTCCATCCTTCCTGCAGTTGTAGGCCCAAAACTCCCCGAAGGCATTCCTTCTGGAGTTTTTGCCGGTCCAGCATAATACACTGGATGATTTTTAAAATAATCAGGCATTGGTTCTCCAGCATCAATCATTTCTTTTATTCGAGCATGAGCAGAATCACGTGCAACGATCAATGTCCCTTTTAAACTTAATCTAGTTTTAATTGGATGCTTACTTAATATTTTCAGTTGCTCTTCCATTGGTTGATCTAAATCAATTTCGATAGCAGGTTCTAAATGTGGTGCAACTTCTGGCAAAAATCTACCTGGATTTGTTTCTAATTGCTCCAAGAAAATTCCATCTTTAGTTATTTTTCCTTTAATATTTCTATCTGCAGAACAACTAACCCCAATTCCAACAGGACAAGATGCCGCATGCCTTGGCAATCGGATTACCTTAACATCATGCGTAAAGTATTTCCCTCCAAACTGAGCTCCAATTTCACTTTCTTGACAAATTTCTTGAATTTTATCTTCCCATTCTGTATCTCTAAAAGCTCTTCCGCCAATACTTCCAACGGTTGGCAATTCATCATAATAGCCGGAAGATGCCATTTTAACAGCTTTTAAGTTAGCCTCTGCTGATGTTCCACCAACTACAAATGCTAAATGATATGGTGGACAGGCTGCTGTTCCTAAATCTCGAATCTTAGCCGTAATAAATTCAGTCATCGCCTTTTCGTTCAACAAAGCTTTTGTTTGCTGGTATAAATAGGTTTTGTTTGCTGAACCACCGCCTTTAGTTAAAAACAGAAAATTGTATTCATTTCCTTGTTCAGCATAAAGATCTATCTGAGCAGGTAAATTACTTCCTGAATTTTTCTCTTCAAACATGTTAGATGCAACAACTTGAGAGTATCTTAAATTTCTTTCTTGATAGGTATTGTAGATCCCTTTTGATAGAAATTCAGCATCATTTACACCCGTATAAACATCTTCTCCTTTCTTCCCCATCACAATTGCAGTACCTGTATCCTGACAAGATGGTAATTGCCCTTCAACAGCAATTTCTGCATTCTTTAATAAAGTATGCGCAACAAATCTATCGTTATCTGTAGCCTCAGGATCATCTAGTATTTTAGCTACTTTCTCTAGGTGAGCAGTTCGCAACATAAAAGAAACATCAACCATTGCTTCTGCAGCAATAACTTCTAATGCCTTAGCATCTACTTTTAGTATTTCTCTTCCATCAAGATCAATAGTTGCAACATGCTCTTTAGAAATTAATTTATATGCTGTTGGGTCTCCTTGTAAAGGAAACGGTTTTTCATAGATAAAATCTGCCATAGTATTTTCACTTTATAAGTTACGAAGATAAGCCTTGCTTGCAAATAAAAAAAGCCTGTGCATTTTTAATACACAGGCTTTAAATTAATATATATTCTTTAATCTACGTCAATCAGAATAGCATTAGAAAATCCATCTACAGCATTCGTTTTGTAAACAACAACTGCAACTTGTAAATTACTTGGATTAACCGCTAATCCAGAAGTTGACACTTTTATTCCATAACTACCCTCAACTCTTTGTCCTATAAAAAATGAAGGACCCATAGATATTGTTCCTAAAGGATTAATTAATTCAGCAGCACTTCTTACTACATTATCATGACTTGCTTGACTTGGAGCCAATGGAGCATAGTTTTGTAAACCAAGTAAGTCATCCTCAAGAAGATAAATTCCAATAAAATGTTCAGGAGAAGCTGCAACAAATTCTACCGCAGTATTTACGAAAACTGAATCTCCAACTCTTGTAGCATTTGCAATAACCTTAACATCCAAAATAGAACTATTTATAGCACTTATCGTGTTATCAATCATCAGATTATTAGCAGCATTAGAATTCGTTAACTGTTGATTATACATTGGATAGTTTGCAGCTCCCATATAAACATGTGGCATAGATGACCCACCAGAAAATGTTTGAAATTCATCACCAAATTCAGGTCCAAATTCTCCACCTAAGATATATCCAGTAACTCCAGAATCTCCAACAGTAACATTACCCTGAACATTTAACAAAACAGCATTAGGATAATTTGTCTCAATATATGATTTTGCAGGTAATCCGAAATTACCACTTGTTGAATCCCAAGTTGCTCCCACATAAGTAATCACTGCTCTTTGAATAGAATCAGGAAGTGCATCAATTAAATCATACACTTGATCAAAAGCTGGCACATAACCTTGAGCTAACATTAAGGTTGTATCTTCTATACAAGATATCCTTGTATTAGTTTGATCCCCGAATCCGTCACCATCTAAATCTCGATAATAAGTATGGGTAATACACTGCCCACTAACATAACCATGTGGTTGATTACAGTCGGTAATCACTGCATACTGATTACCATTGCCATTGCCATCTAAATCTTGATACCAATCGGTAGCGTATGTACACGAACCATTATCTACCTGAGATTCAGGAGAAAAATTACATGCTTCCGCATCAGTACACCCTTTAATCTCATCTTTAGAACAGCTTTGCATGGTTACAACCATTACTCCAGCTAAAATCAACATTAATTGTATTTTCTTCATAATCATAATCTTTATTAAAAATCTTCAACTTACGAATAAGCACCTACGAAAATAGGGATAATATCCCATTATCCCTATAATTTATTATCATACAATTTAACCGAACATACAAAATGAACGGGTTTTTAAGGATTAATAAAATTTATATCTTCTATCAACAACCTCATATTTTTCTTTTAAAGCCTCTAATAACTGGCCAGTTATAGCTCCATTACTTTGGTTTAGTTGTGTTTTTATTGCCGAATAATCAGTTGTTTCAGGAGCAGAAGTAACCGCATCAACCTGAATCACAAAAACTCCTGTTTGACCTTCTACAGGAATACTAACTTGCCCTTGCTGTAAAGTTGCAACCATCCCATTAACTCTTAGCTCTTGTCCCATACTTGGAATAGCGTAAGCTGCAAAATTCACACTTTGAACATTTTCAACTTTCGATCCAATTTTAGCTGCTAAGGCATCTAAAGTTGTTTCTCCAGACATTTCTTCAATAAACATCGCAGCTTTCTTTTTCTTCTTAGCACCTAAATCAACTTGTATTTCTACTTGATCAATTGTTGCTATTCCCTCTTCTCTAACCTCTGCTAAATGTGCAACAACAAATGTATTTAAAAACTGAAATGGAGCAGATATATTTCCTTTTTCGTTATTGAATGACCACCTTACCAACTCTCTTGCCTCAGTCAATCCTTGAATATTCTTATCAGAAACTTTAATTCCTGTTGCGACCAATTTAGCATATTCATCTGTTTCTGTTGCCTTAGTAAAAGATTCTGTAGTTCCATTATTTGTAAAGAACATGCTAGCTTGAGCAAAAACATTATCAAAAGTTTCATTACTTGGAGCATTCTTTCTAACTACAGTAGAGAATTGAACCTTTCTTGATTTATCCGCTTGTTTTAATACTTCAATTAAATGGAAACCAAATTGCGATTGAACAATCACCATGTCCCCGACTTGACCATCAAAACAAGCATCGTTAAATGCAGGAACCATAACTCCTTCCTTAAACCAACCTAAATCTCCACC
This sequence comes from uncultured Flavobacteriales bacterium, assembly GCA_913048175.1. Taxonomy (GTDB): domain Bacteria; phylum Bacteroidota; class Bacteroidia; order Flavobacteriales_E; family Vicingaceae. The sequence goes on from CAJWVX010000040.1 coordinate 6,778, forward strand.
TTCAATTGCCGAACCAACATCTTCAGAAATTTCTTTAGCAATTACAGCAAAATCAGCACCTTTACCAATCTCAGACTTTATACTATCTAATCTCGCTTCTAATAAGGTGTCCGTAAATTGCTGAGTTGTTTTCAATAAAATATGACGTGCTTTTACTGAATCTGGAACCATTTTAGTTGAAGATAATTTTGTAACTAAAAAAGATTCGTTTTGTTCGTAAACTGGAGTTGTAGCTCCAACTTCTTGAGAAAAGAAAGCAGAATCAATTCCTATTGGCAATGCATCAATACCATAATAAGATTCATCTAAAGGAGATTCCGAGTTATAAACTACAAAAGAAGAGTCATTATCCGTTACTGTAAAATCTGCAGCAGTTTCTTGTATCCATTTTTTTGCTTCTAAAATATCCGCATCAGATGGTTTAACCTCAAATTTAACATATTCAATTTCTCTTGAAGCATCTTGTTTGTACTCGCTTTTATGCTCATTATAATAAGCCTTTAGCTCTTCATTAGTAACCGTAATTGTACTATCTACAACTGAATTATATCTTTTTGCAACAAACTTAATGTTACGCTGTTCGTTTTGCTCTTTATAAGTTCTCTTAATTAGACTTGATGTAGCATAAAGTCCTTTAGTTAAAAGGTTGTTGTACTTAGTTGCAACTCTTTCTTTTTCAATACCATCCTCAAAAGACAACCATTGCGATCTATTTTCAGCAGGCATCGTTTCTAAACTTTTTAAGAATTGTAAAACTTGTGACGAGCTAAACGCTCCTGTATTTGGATCTGTAAAAGCCTGTTGAACTTGTGGATGAGGATTTTTACCCTGAACCATATCAAATAATTCTTCTGGACAGACAGCAAGACCTAGTTCTTTGAATTGACTTATCAAAACAACTTCTCTAACAATTTCGTTCCAAACCTGTTCTTTTACAGATTCTCTTACTTGAAGACTAGCAGTATTTTGATTTTGGTTTTCCCAAAGAACAATTGCATTCTCAACTTTTTGATTAAATTCTTGACCAGTAATCTCTTTACCTCCAATCTCCCCAAGGTTGTTATTATCTCCAGTAAATAAACTCTGAAGCTGATCTAAAGGCAGTAAGAATAATAACATTCCAACTCCTAATACAATCATCACTAATGCTGATTTCTCTCTAATTTTTCCTATTACTGCCATTTTGTTTTTTATTTTGGGTTGCGAATATACGATTGTCATTCGACAAATAAAAGCCTTAACTAAGATTTATCATGTTGATTAGAAGCTTCTAATCATATTCGAATCATCTCTGGTGTTCAATTCTTTCTAAAGTAATAATATCTATTTTATTATCACTTACCTTATCTACTGTAAAAACAGCATTCTCCGAAGCTATAACTTCCCCTTTTTCTGGGATACTTTCATGAATACTTATAATAAAACCGCCTAAAGTTTCATACTCTTCTGACCCTGGCAAATTAAGCTTATATTTTTCATTCAAATAATCAATCTCAATTCTTGCAGAAAATTGATAAACATCATCTGCCACTTTAATTTCTAACAGCTCTTCCTTATCGTGTTCATCTTCAATTTCACCAAAAATTTCTTCTATTATATCTTCAATTGTCAAAATACCTGAGGTGCCTCCAAATTCATCAACAACAACAGCTACACTCCTCCTTTCTTTTAGTGATTTTTTCAACATTTCATTGGCAGACATTACTTCAGGAACAATTGAAACTGGCAACAAAATAGCCCTTATGGATTTTGGTTGTTTAAAAAGTTCTTTTGAATGCGCATAACCTATAATGTTATCTATAGAATCTCTATAAATTAAAATTTTAGACAACCCTGTTTCAATAAATTTCAGCTGTAGCTCTTCTATTGAACCCCCTATCTCTAAAGCAGTGATTTCTGCCCTAGGAACCATACATTCTCTAACTTTAACATCAGCAAAACCTAATGCATTTTTAAAAATCTGAATCTCAGAATCAACATCCTCTCCCTCCTCTTGGCTTTCATAAATGTTTGCAACAAAATCTTCCAGATCAATTTTTGAAAAAGCAAGGTCACTTTCTGAAGTATCTACTTTAAAAAGATTTAATATTAAGTTTGAGATACCAACAGTAAAGTAGGTAAAAGGAAGCAAAATGTAATAGATAATAGTTAAGGGGACTGCGGCAATAGTTAGAACTTTATTAGGATTGATACGAAATAAGGTTTTCGGTAAAAATTCAGCAAAAAAAAGGACCACCATTGTCGATATAATAGTCTGAATCAATAAAACGACTAATTCGTTATCAGCGATATACGCTATAACTATTGGCTCTAAAAATTTAGCCATAACAATACTATAAATAACTAGTGCTATATTATTTCCTAAAAGCATTGCCCCAATAAACTTTGCAGGTTGTTTTAAGAAGTTAGAAAGTAATTTGGCAGTAAATTCACCTTTATTCTTATCTAGTTCAATCTTTAATCGATTTGCAGATACAAACGCAATTTCAATGCCTGAAAAGAGCGCAGAGGCAAACATTGCTAGCAACAAAAAAATCCAAAAAAGTGGGGTCATTATTAGTTATAATATCCTGCTAAAAGTAAGGGTTTATTTCGACATATTTTGAAACCGCTTCAACTGCCGTTTCCTAACATAAAAAAGTAATCCTGCCATTGCTGCAAAAAAGAAAAAGAACAAAGCATCTTCAATTCCAGTAAAAAGCAAATGATAAATGGCAACACAAAAACTTATTGCACCTATCATTAACCACATATATTGTAAAAATCTTACTACTTTTTCCATTTTATTTTGTTTTTAAAGAATCTGGTTCTTCCTTAACATTTATCACCCCTTTTATTTTGTGAATTTTCCACTTCGTAAAATCCTGATTGGCCTCCATCCCTTCTCCAATAATTATCTCATCTACTGTAGAAATCTTAACAAATTCATCAGAATATATTTTTGAAGAATCTTTTCGCCAAATTAAATGTTCGGTATTTAAAATTTCTCCTTTATCATTTACAACCACTACATCATCTTTAGCCTCCATAATATTTTCGGAAACTCTATTAATCGCATAATTAGCAGTTAAAGTTGAAGCTACATTTAGAAGTGAATCATAAAACAAGACCTTAACGCCTTCTTTCATTTCCATGTATTTACTTTCATCCATTCCATACTCTTCCATTAAAGGAGCAGTAATATTTATTTTAACATTCGCTTTTTCTGAATAAATATAAGCCACATTCTTTCCAACACTAATAGGGATTTCCTGTTTTTTTATTAAAGAATTTATTTCCTCAACATCATTCTCGCAAGAACAAAGAATCCCGAATGCTAAAAGCATCGGGATAATTTGTAAATATTTAAATGTGATCTTATAAAGGTTCACTTACTTTGTTTTGATAGTAGTTGATTCGTTAATCCAACAAGCAACAGTATAAGCATCACCACTTTTCTTTCCATAAAAGAACACATCTTTAGTTTCAGGGTAACGAGATGATATATTAGCAATCTTCTTATTTGCAGCACTTGTTAAAGAAGCCTCAACTGCTTTTGCTTTCTTGTATTTATCTACCGCAGCCCAATAAGGCCCAAAGTTACCTAACTCCCCGTCACTACAAGTTTTGGAGCTTTGCGCGTAACAGTTTCCAATTAGCATGTAAGGTGCTCCCCATCCTTTTTTCAATCCTGCAGCTTTTAATGCAAAAGATTTTGCTTGAGAGTAACTTTTCTTGTAAGAATATGCTTTAGCAATACTCATTGTATAATCAGCTTTTTCATCATCCGTTTCAGACATAGTAACTGACTTCTCAAACCACTCAACTGCTTTTGAATAATCTTTTTTACCTAAGTAAATAGTTGCTATGCCAGCTGCTCCAGAAGCTGAAGGTTCTTTTGCAAAAAATGCTTCTGCAACTTTCCCATAAATAACTGATCCTTCAGCAGATTCATAACACTTGTTCTTTCTTAACAATTTCACAGTTAATGTTAACCAATCTAAGCTCTCTTTATTTGTTTCAAAGTTCTTTTCAGCTAAAGGTACTAAAACAGTACAATCTAAATAAGGGACTACTATATTGTTTATTTTCTCACTAGCTTTAGCATATCTTGCAGCATTTCCACCCTCTTTGTTTGCAGCACATATTGCAATTGTCTTTTCGTACATACCAACAACTTCTGCGGCAGTTTTTTTGTCCTTCTTCTCTAAATTTATTACTGTAAACATCATTGCAACTAAAGTTCCAGACTGTGTTTTATCACCAGTTAATCCAATTGCTTCGTTTAACACTAAAAAAGTTGCCTCTTTATCCTGCTTAGCACTTAACATAGATTGCCCTTTTTGACCAAGGACTAATCCTCTTTGTCCAAACATCTCTATACGTTGGTCATAAATAGAAAACATTGTATCCAGATATGTAGCCTTTAAAACTGCATCGTTTTCTGTCTTAGCTAATCCTTTATATATTTTAACCCCATTAATGTATAATGATTTTTGCGACTGTGGACATACTTTATAGGCTACCTTCCATAAACTATGGGCTAATTCAGGGTCACTTTGCAAGTAATCTTTGTAAATCAAACTCTCAATACAGACGATACTATCCTGTGGGCTAGCTCCATATTTTCCTTGACCAAAAGTTGTTAAACTTATTATTAATCCTGTAAGTACTAATGTAATTCTTTTCATCTTAATCGTATTTTCTTTTTCGGAACCATGTTGCATTTATGGTTACTCCAACATTCATATTAAAAAACTTTTCTTTAATTAAACCTCCATCAGTTGTCCCATTTGTTCCATATTCAAAACCAAAATTTAATCTTGGATAACTGTTTTCTGATCTTCTTACTGGCAGACCTACTCCAAAAGTTATGCCAGACTCTACCCAATCAATTCCATTAATTACAACATAAGAATCAGAATGTCTTGCACCTATTCGGTAAGCAACTCTTTGCAAATAGTTATTTCCATCATATTTAGGAATAAACTCTCCACCTAATGCAATCGAATAATTAGACTTAAAGGTATAAAGGACATCATCACTTTGTATTGCTCCCCAATTGGCCGATTTATAATCTAACGCTATTAACCATTTTCTATCTTTTGCAAAAGAAATTCCAAAGCCTAATTCTGAAGGTAATTGAACAACTCCATCACCATCTTCTATGTAATCTATTGTATCCTTTAACTCGTTAGAAAAAACTGTAGGATCTGATCCTGAGAACGTTCCTGTATAAATACTATTCTTCGCATTTAAATCTCCAGACATTCCATACGTAGCTCCAACAATTAACTTGAAATTTTCATCTTTTGTATTTTTAAATGATTTTTGATATTGCATCCCAAAATCTGCTCCAAAATCTGAAATAGAGGATTCAGTCCTTTTCCATATGTTGTAAGCTCCTGGAACACCTCCAAATATAGCTCTTTGATCATGCTCCATATAACCAAACAAAAAATAAGTGTTTGCACCAAAAGATAAATTTGAAGTGGAATCAATTTTTACTGAAAAAGCATTTCCAAAATAAGCCTTATTAATAGATCCATCTCCTACATTATAAAAACTAACATCACCCGCCACAGGATCATCAACAACCTCATCATAAGAATAACCAATACTAGAGAAGGGTAAAATTCCAAAACTTGCGCCCCAAACATTTTTCACTACTGGAAATGCAATTGCCAAATGATCTATATAAGAATTGTTTTGATACTGAGTTTGAGTACCATCATCTAAAGTTAAAGCACTGTTTGTGTAACCTACATCAAAAGTAACAGCTGTAAGGGCAGAGTAGCTTGCAGGATTTATTAATCCAATATCTCTCCCAGACCTTAACCCTATTCCTGCACCACCCATACCAAAACTACGGGTAAAGGTTTGTTTTCTTAGCAACCCAATACCATATTTAGAATATGGGGAGTTAGTTGTTGACTGTGAAAATACATCTGTATTAACAATCAACAAAAGAAATAAGACAATTATAAGTTTATTCTTCTTCATTGTATTTTAAAATTTCATTCAATCCTTTCAGCACTAAAAATTCGTCTGCAAAGATGCGATTTTTTGGCTCTAAATCAAATAGATTTATATCACCTCCCGTAACAACTACTTTTAGTGATTCATATTGCGAAACATAGCTATTAATTACTCCTTCAAGCTCATGCTTCATACCTCCGTAAACTCCCGATATAATAGAACTTTCAGTTGTATCTCCAATCATTTTCAACTTCTCTTTATCAAAATCAACAATAGGAAGTTTTCCTGTAAAATGATTTAATGCTTTAAACCTCATTTTTAGACCTGGAGCAATTGCACCTCCCAAATATTCATTTTCAGCATTTATAAAATCAAATGTAATACAGGTTCCCATGTCAATTACAAGTATATTTGAATTAGAGAAACTACTTAATAATCCTACGGCAGCCGCAATTCTATCTAACCCTAAAGTTTCTGGTGTTTTATATTTAATGGCCAAAGGTATTGGTGTTTGATGTGTAAGTTGTAAAAAATTATAGTTTTTTAACAGACTTTCTTCCTCTTCTAACCCTCTAACTGAAGAAAAAACACCTTTTTCAATGTCATATTTAGAAAAAAAAGCATCAATTACCTTTTTATTTATTTTATTTTTCACAACAACACAAACAATACTATCTTGCTCAAAAACAGCAAGTTTGATAAAAGTATTCCCTATATCTATAACTAAATTCATCTTTAAAAAAAGATCAAAATTACAAATTGTATGGTGATTTGTTTTTAGGAACGAAATATTTTTATACATTTGCCGACCGTTTGAATGGTGCCTTAGCTCAGTTGGTAGAGCAATGGACTGAAAATCCATGTGTCCCTGGTTCGATTCCTGGAGGCACCACTCACTAAAAGCCTTGAAGACATTGTCTTCGAGGCTTTTTTAGTTAATAACACTTTTTAGGGTTCTGTCGCATTAATCTAAACTTATTCTAAAAGCAGCCAATGATACAAATGTATTAAACGCACTTGTCCTAGGTTTCTCAATCTGATTCTTTATTATTACACTCACAACCTCAATCCCAGACAATGTCCTCTGGGCTGATTCAAATTCCTTAAACCCTGTAGTTATTCGAATCCTCCGTTTGATATTTCGATGGTCCTGTTCAATCATATTATTGAGGTATTTGCATTGTCTTATCTTAATCTTCTTAACCGATACACCACGCTTATTAACAGACCAAATAGCCATTTTATTAGTTCCACTCTTATCAATGTTAACCACTCTTGGTCTTCCATTATTGCCAATGGCTTTATTGAAAAACTTCTGTGCTGACATCTTCTGCCTTCTCTTTGTCAATAGGAAATCAACTGTATTCCCTTCCTTATCAACTGCTCTGTATAAATACCTATCTACAACACCTACTTTGATATAAGTTTCATCCATTCTCCAACTGTCACCAACTTGATGTTTTCGTTTATGCATATTCTTCTCAATTGATGGTGAGAACTTAAACACCCAACGTTGGATTGTTGAATGGTCAACATTAACAACTCGTATTTGGAGCAATTCTTCAACATCTCGATAGCTAAGAGTAAACCTCAACTTAAAGTATACTGCTTGTAAGATGATTGCTTTTGTATAACGATGACGCTTGAACATAGTGATTGGGTTTTAGACTCAAAAGTATGTATCTTTGGTTTTAGATGATATTAATGCGACAGAACCAAAACCAACCTAAATAGGGATTAAATATTTGATTGAAACCATACAACTTCATAATAATTGATTCATTTTTAGAATAACTTCAGATTAATGTGACAGTAGTTTTTTAAGCTCTTGAATAATTCTTTCCTGACTTTCAATTTTAGTTAAGAATAGCTTATTTACACCCTATTGATCAGCTACTTGGCTCTTTAATTCTTCAATCCTTAAACTATCATAACGAGATAAAATAAAAAGGTTGGGTAATTTTTATGAGAAAATTTGCTTTTAATGAATAGGTCTATTTATGAGTAGGCTTAAATTAGTCTATTTTGAGATTCTTTTTAAAAAAATCTTGCTCTAGATTTTCTACGACCAAAAGGATTCGGAGAAAGGTATCTTATACTAATTTCATAACCCCCTTGTCCATTACTTGATGCAGATAGTCCTGATAAATTTAAATCATAACTAACTCCAAAAGCAAATGAGCCTGTTTCTATAAGAATAGAGGGAATAAATGCATCACCAAAGCGATAATGCACACCTAAACTGATTGCTGCGCCATTAGAAAATTTTGTATATTTTGAATCTTCTTTTAAATTGTATCTAAAGTAAGTGCCCAAAACTACATCTGTAGCCTTTTGTTGATACGATATAATTCCAGAAGGTTGTATCGCCATGTTTGTGCCACTTACTCCAAAAGAAGTATTGGTATGCAACATGTACCTAAAGTTGAGCTTATCGGTCCCTTCATCTAAAAAATAAAAATTAGGACTCGCTACATGGTGTACAGCAGCTCCCATATTCACTTTTTTACCTCCAAAACCACCGTTATTAATAACTTGACTTGAGTTGTTATCACCAAATGAGTAAGAAACACCTACCGAAAAATCGGGTTTAAGAAATGAGGTGTTTGAAAAGTTCTCGCCCGAAGCCAAATTATTGTTATGTCCTGAACCATCAAACTGACTATCGAAGCGTAATTTATTTTCATTCAAACTGTGTTGCACCCCCCCCAGTTTCACTCCAGCAGAAAGATAACTCTTGTTATCTAATTTAATATGATACGCCACTGTAAGATTAAAAACAGTTAAACCAAAACTAGCTTCTCCTGCCTTGTCTGAATAAGCAGAAACTCCTAATCCAAAAAAATTATCTTTTTTATTAATTGGCATATCAAACGAAGCTCCATAGGTACGAAATGGGTTATTAGTTACACTACTCCATTGGTCACGATAATTGATAATTGCTCTATGGTCTCCTCCAAATTTTCCTGCTTGCGATGGGTCTAATTGCAACGGAGTCATTGTGAATTGTGAAAAGTGTATATCTTGAGCTTTGCAATTAAAAGCAGAAAGTAAAAAGTAGAAAATCATTACTGTTAACAAAGTTATTCTTGCAGTTGTTTTCATCATTTTTTTATTATAATTGTTACTTTTTAGTGACTAATGGTTCTTTTCTCTCTCCAAGTAGTGCCTCTACTTTATTCCCTTTTTTACCTAATTAGTTCCACATCACCACTTTCTTTAAAAGCTTTACCATTTACAAAAGTACCTTGTACTATAAATACAAATACCCCTGAATTTTGTTCTGACCCTTTATAGGTTCCATCCCAACCTCTGATCTCATCTTCTGTTTCAAACACCTTGTTCCCCCAACGGTTGTATATTGATACAGATAGCGTTTCTATACCTTTTCCCCTAACCAAAAAAACATCGTTGTTGCCATCTCCATTTGGTGTGAATGCATTGGGCAGATAAACAAAAAAGTCACAATCTATTTCTAAATCTACTATTGATATAGTGTCTGCCATGCTGCAACCTGAACTGTCAGTAACAATAACAGTATAATTACCTATTGGTAGGTTATTAATTTCAGAGCCTGTAGATCCATTACTCCAATTATAGATAATGGGAGGAGTTGCGTTAATAATATTTGTTACGATACTTCCTATTTCTTCTCCACAATTGTCATTGGTTTTGACAATAGTAAAAGTAGGTGCAGGATTAATTGTTAAATCGGTTATTATGGTATCACAGTTATTTACAATGTCTGTAAAAATCCCTGAAGAAGTATAAGTATTTGTACCAACCGTTACAGTAAAACCTTCACATTCGCTAAGTACGGTGGTTGTTTTTGTTGGGGTGAGGATGGTTAAATTTAAGGTTACAATGCTGTCACAACCATTAGCTGATCCACCAAAAACAGTATCTGTTGCAGTAGTGTTATTTGAAGTATAAGTTACTCCATCTATCCATGTAAAAGTATTACAAGCTGTTTGTACATCTATTACTGTTACCGCTTGGTTTATGGTAAGGTTTAAGGTTACAATACTGTCACAACCATTAGATGCTCCACCAAAAACAGTATCTGTTGCAGTAGTGTTATTTGAAGTATAAGTTACTCCATCTATCCATGTAAAAGTATTACAAGCTGTTTGCACATCTACTCCTGTTGCCGATGGGGTTATGGTAAGGTTTAAGGTTACTATACTATCACAACCATTAGATGCCCCACCAAATATGGTATCTGTTGCAGTAGTGTTATTTGAAGTATAAATTACTCCATCTATCCATGTAAAAGTATTACAAGCTGTTTGTAAATCTATTCCTGTTGTAGTTGGGGTTATGGTAAGGTTTAAGGTTACTATACTATCACAACCATTAGCTGATCCACCAAAAACAGTATCTGTTGCAGTAGTGTTATTTGAAGTATAAGTTACTCCATCTATCCATGTAAAAGTATTACACGCTGTTTGTACATCTACTCCTGTTGTCGATGGGTTTACAAAAAGTTCGATGCCTCCATAATTTCCTGATACGTGTTGATACGCACCATCTAGAAGTATGCTATCACCACTACAAATAAATGTAGTATCAGGACCACAACCTCCATATTTAATAAGATAAGCATCCTTCCCACCACCATTTGTTACTTGATGACTACCAGCAGTAGAGATATTGTTTGTACTTGCTGTTTCTCCCGAAACATATACGTTGCCAATACCATCCGAAGATATACCATAATAAGTCTCATTGCCAGTTCCCCCAATATAGCTTGCACATTGCAGCACTCCATTGAGATCAAATGTAGCAATATAGGATTCAGAGCCTCCTGCCAGTGTACTCTGAAAACCACCTGAAGCAGGTAGCCATGTGTCGGTGGACTGCACCCCTGCTCTGACATATAAATTGTCTAATGCATCAATATGCATGCTTCGTATGCCATCGTTAGTATTGCCTCCAAAATAGGTCCCCCAAACAAGACTACCATCACTAGCATCAAACTTAGATATGAAGCCATCAAAAGTAGAAGCCCGAGTAATTTGATGTGCTCCTGCTGTAGCAATGTCTGTTGTACTAGTTGTTTGCCCTGCCACATACACATTTCCATATGCATCTAAAGCAGCGCCATAACCAAAATCTGCAGATGTTCCACCATAATATCTACCCCATTGGCGTACCCCACTGGAATTAAATTTTGCAATAAACAGGTCTCTCTCATTACCACTACCAATATTGCTAGTATTAATAGTTGATATACTAGCCGCAGGAAGGTTAGATGCAGTGCTTCCTATCAAATATACATTTCCGGCATTATCTATAGGCAATTGATAACCTACTTCATCGAACATATCGCCTCCATAATAAGTAGCCCATTGACGCGCTCCATTGGAATTAAATTTCACCAGAAAAACATCCGTATGGTTTGCTGATATACTTGCAAATGAAGTTTGATGTGCGCCTGCTGTAGCCATATTAATTGTGCTCACTGTATTTCCTGCCATATACACATTTCCAATGGCGTCCGTATTTACAGCTATTCCTTTCACCTCATCATTACCTTCATAGTAGGTTCCCCAAATGATATTCCCGCTTGGGTCATATTTCAATAGGAAAGCATCAGGATTTAATTCTGAATGTGTATTTAAAGTACCAATACCTGGTGAACTATCAATCTCAGGTATAGTCTCGTCTGAATAACCACATATATATATATTTCCTGATGGATCTATTGTAATACTACCGTTCCCGTAGACAAACTCAGAATCATCACCTCCTATAAATCTCTCCCATTGGAGTACTCCACTGGAATTAAATTTTACCAGAAATAGATCATAATCAGTTACGTCCCATTCCCTACCAAGCATATATACATTACCAGAAGCATCGGTAGCAATTCCAATTGCTCTATGAGTATTTGTACCTCCATAGTAGGTACCCCATAGTCGTGAACTCTGTCCAATAGTATTAATCGGTAGAAGGAAAGCTACTACCAAAATACTAATGCAAAATGTTGTGATTGATTTGTTCATAGTTTGAATTATATAAATTTATAATACAAACATAGATGCACAGCTAAAAAAAATAGTCACCTATATCCATGATGATTTGCAATTCACGGATAAAGGTTAATAAAAAAGAGCATTTAAAGGGAGTGAGAAAAGTATTTTGTATTTCAGAAAAGTGTAAATTATATACTAATAACTTTAGGTGAGTTTATTATGAAGAAAGAAATTACTTCTAATAACTTGTATTTGAGATACGCGAAGCTATCACTATTAATTCTAGTTTTTTCTGACTTCTTTTTACATCAACAATCTCAAAATGGGAATACATTTTTTTCAATGAAGAACCTACACCATCAATGCTTAGTGATATTTGGTCTGCCAATTCTTGATTGCTGGTTACAGGATTCTGATATAGAATATTTAAAATACTCCAATCGGTTGGATTTAATTTAATTTTAAGATGATTTTCAAGCGCTTCTCTATTGAGTTTTAAATCTGCTTCTTTCTTCCCAGTCAGTAAAATCTTAGAAAGTTCATTTTCTTTTAAGAGTTTTATTTCCTGCAACAACAAATCCTGCGCTATACGGAGACTAGCCTGCTTTTTAATAAACAAGAGGCCACCTAACACAAGTGTTAAAATAAAAATTAATAAAATAGCCCAGAGTCTATACTTATTATTTAATTCATTTATTTGTTGTTGTTTCTCGCTTGCTATTTTCTTTTTGTCAAATTCATATTGGTATTCCTGACGAATTACTTCTCTATGTACTTCAGTATTTCGTAAACTATCTCTATTCAAAATCATTACCTCATGCATCTCTAATGCTTCAGCCATTTTCCCGATAAATTTGTAGATTTCATAGTTTAAAGAAGCTGTAGCTTCAAGATGATGAAATGATCCATGTTTTTGAGCAAGATCAAATGATTCATTAGCATATACTTCGGCACTATCCAGCATCTCCATATTAAAATAGATATTTCCTAGGTGAGTCAAATTAGAAATGATTTGATCTTTACTGTCCATTTCACAGCTAATTTCTAATGCTTTTTTATAATAATTTAGACTTTTATTGTTATTGTCTAATTGTAAATGAGTTTCCCCGAGAAAGGAATAACAATTTCCGAGAGATCTTTGATTGTTGTTTTGTTTCAGAGCTTCTAAACAATCGTTAAAAATGTCTAACGCTTCCTTGTACTTTTTTTGTTCGTTGTAAACAATACCAATATTCATTAAAACGTCAATTTTACCTAATGGATTATTATTCCCTATCAGCTCTAAACTTTTATTTAAATATTCTAACGCTTTGTCAAATTCTTTTAGTTCAAGATAAATAATACCTATATTATTTAAAGCGATATTGACGCTATTTGTATTATTTAATTTTTCTGAAATTTTCAAGTTTTTGGTATGATATTCAATTGCTAAGGATACTTTACCTTGTTGAAGATAGGCTATTCCTAAATTGCTGTAAGAAGCAGCCATGCCTTTTTCATCTTGTATTTCTTCTTTAAGGGCAAGGGACTTTTCGAAATTGTTAATTGCTTCTTCAATATCTCCTTTTATAGAATAGGATATGCCCATAGAATTTAAGGCATTAGCCATTTGGGGTTGTAATTTTTTAGATTTAGCAAATTCATACTCCAATTCTGAAAAGTATAAAGCACTATCTGGTTTACTGAAAAGGTAGCCATTACCTACAAAATCATGAATCGCTTCCAGACGAGTGGTGTCTTGCTGAGATTGATCTTGCCAAATGCTCCAAAGAGAGTCTAGGTTTGTTTTTCCAAATGTAAAAAGTGGACTAAGGAGAGCTATGAATAAGAGTTTTTTCAATTAATTAGAATAACAGCCAAATATAGTTGGTTAGTTATAGAATAGTAAAGTATTACTCATTTACCTTTCATATACTTTGTAAAAGTATGAACAAAAAATGAACAAACTTATATATAAATTTAGGTATCGGTTTGTAAAGTTGTAATTAGCAAAATACTAGTTCTGTAGCGTTAATTTAAATTCACTCTAAAAAAATCAATCTCCGACATTGGAATTGCTACAAAAAAGTTATGGGTATTTTGATCAATTAACTAAAGGATGAAAAGTGGCTTTTAGAGTGCACTAATTCGCACATAATCGCACAAGAGTGGACTTTTTAACCTTTTCACAAAACTAGCTGCGCACCAACACTTTCAGTGCTTAGAGAAGGAGTTTTGAATTTCATAAGACAGACTAAAAATCCATGTGTCCCTGGTTCGATTCCTGGAGGCACCACTCGCTAAAAGCCTTGAACAACAACAACAACAACAACAACAACAACAATGTTCGAGGCTTTTTTAGTTTAGCCCTAACTTATTTTTTACTTTATTATCTCCACAAATACGAGAAGAAACAATAAATGCCATAGAAGTAGAAAAGATAATTATACTTAATATGATTGAGAAAACTCTTTCATATTACCGAATTAATGAAACAGACAAAATTGAAAAATAATTAATGTCATCCTTCTTGATCATTATATTTAATTTATATGATCTCTTGTCAAATACTGAACAATTGAGATCCCTATAAAATCTCTACTATAAAAAATATTTAGTTTAAGGTGTAATGTTTTAATTACTCAAGCCACTAACTAAATAAAAACTAAATATTATGAAAACAATTATTTTAATATTAGCAATTTTAATTTCTTCTTTATACAACTTAAGTTTCGCAAATAGTTCAAGTAGTTTGAACAAGCGAATAGAAGAAAAAATCATATTTAACAATGGAGTCTTGAATCTTGAAAAGGACAAAATTGAGTTTGTAAGAATTAGCTTCAAAATTAATGCAGAGGGTAGAATAGAAATACTTGAAATGAATTATTCAAATGAAAAAATTAAAAACTTATTAGTAAAACAATTATTAGAAGTGAACATTTTTGAGAGTATTGATGAAAATGAAACTCACAATTACCATTTCACATTTAAGAAACAATAGTAAAGTGGCTTTCAAATTCTTTAGGACAACCTGAAAATCAATGTGCCTCTGGTTCTATTCCTGGAGACACCTCTCACTAAAAGCCTTGACCAGGAATGTTCGAGGCTTTTTAGTTAAAAAACAATAAACTGCAGAGTGTGCACTCTTAAAAATTAAAGCATAATTTTAAATAACATCATTTTCTATCCTTTTTAACAAATGTTGGTGACAGAAGGATTTCGGTGAAACTGAAATTTCAAGAGAGCAGTTGGAGAGTGATTTTAATTTTTCTTCGAAGAAGAAAAATACCGATTCTAAAATTTAATAAATAAGTTGTTGAAATTCGATGTAAAATCTGAAAACAAAGCGAAAATTTTAACTACATATTATACTAAAACTAATCATCTAAAACTTCAGAATAAACCTGGCGAAAATCTCCTTCTAACCCTATGCATTTAAAAAAATACTGCGATAAAGTTAAGGTTCAACTCTCTGTTAAAGCTATAATTTAATTTACCCACTCCTTAAAAAAATCAAACTGTTAACCAATAATAGATAAAACACTTTATTGATGGTAACTTTTGAAGGAATACCTTTCGGTAATTCTAAGCACCTATCTAAAATGTCTCTTTTAATTTAGCAAAATCAACAATTTGAACCCAAGTTTCTGCCCTAATAATTGCTGTAACTATTGCGTCAAGAAGAATGACTAATAACTTGTGAAGTTGGTTTATAAGATCTGTTATTTATCAAATCATGTTTTTAAATTACCTAACGACTCTAATTAGCTAAACTATAAACTATCCGAAAAAAGATAAGACTTTTATATAAAAAAATCTGCCATGGATGTTCTAATAAAACTAGGTATTAGTAAATACAGATTAACAGAAGCTATACCTGAAAAAACTGCAAAAAATTCAAGAAAAGTTGAACAATATAACACAAAAATTAAAGGATATAAAACTCCTAAATAAATGACAATAAATGAACTGAAATTTTTAACTAGATATAATAAAAAAACTAAACCGATCTGTTACGTTCAAACCTTCAATCCAGCAATGGAAATAAAATTTATGTAATGTATTCTGAGAACTCAACAGATAATTTGAATTGCTATCTAATCAGACTTATATTTAATTTATTTATTTTTATAAAAATAAACTTCCCGACCATCAATAGAAGTTTCAAAATAAATTATGATTAAAGCTTCGAGCCTGAAGAAAAACTTCAGCCTAACAAAAGTCTTAATTTTACTGACTATTTATCACAATATATTTATTTACTGTCAATATGACCTTAATTAAGACAATGGTAGTATTTTTGCAAACTCGTTTTTTGAGAATATTAAATCATATTATTATGAGCAAGGAAGATAAATTACAAGAAGAAGAAATAGAAAACGTGGAAACGCAAGAAACTGAAGATTCTATCGAGGAGGTACAAGAAGAGGTTATTGAGCTGTCTAGAGAAGAAAGTCTTGAAATTCAAGTTAAAGAAGCAACAGATAAGTATTTAAGATTGTATTCTGAGTTTGACAATTTTAGAAAAAGAACACAAAAAGAAAAAATAGAATTATATAAAACTGCTGGCGAAGGAATTATCTCTGCCATTATACCAGTATTAGATGATCTTGAAAGAGCTGAAAAAGCAAATAAAGATTCTGATGATGCGCAGGGAATTAAAGATGGTATAAAGTTAATTCAGGATAAAATCACCAACATTCTAAAGACAAAAGGTTTAGAGGCTGTTGCATCTCCAATAGGAGAAGATTTTAATGTAGAATTTCACGAAGCAATTACTCAGATTCCTGCTCCTTCTAAAAAGCAGAAAGGAAAAGTATTAGATGTAATTGAAAGAGGATACGAATTAAACGGAAAAGTAATCCGATTTAGTAAAGTAGTTATAGGGCAGTAATTTAGTTATTGGTTTATAGTTTTTTGTGTAGAGTATTTTCTTAATAATATTTCACCAAAAACAAAATACCACACACTAAACACCAAACAATAAAAGATGAGCAAAAGAGATTATTACGACACATTAGGAGTTTCCAAAGGAGCTTCTGAAGCAGAAATAAAAAAGGCTTACCGTAAAAAAGCGGTGCAATTTCATCCAGATAAAAACCCTGATGATGCTTCTGCAGAAGATAAGTTTAAAGAAGCAGCTGAAGCTTACGAGATATTGAGTGATTCACAAAAGAAGCAACGTTACGATCAGTATGGGCACCAAGGAATGGGTGGCGCTGGTGGCGGAGGTGGATTCGGTGGTGGCGGAGGTATGGATATGGATGACATATTCTCTCAGTTTGGAGATATTTTTGGAGGAGGTCGAAGCGGTGGTGGAGGCGGAAGAAGACAACAACGTGTTCGTAAAGGAAGTAATCTTAGAGTTCGTGTAA
>CAJWVX010000041.1 GCA_913048175.1 uncultured Flavobacteriales bacterium
GCATTAAACCATTTAAAGAACACTTCAGAAAAATGAGTTGCTGACTTACTGTTCTTTTTAATGTTGATGAGATTTTCTTCAAAATCTATCGTATCTAAAAATGCTTGAACAGTTACTGGAATTTCGTTAATTCCATCATATAATTTTGGAACTGCTAAAGCAAACAACTTTAAATCAATAAATGATTTTGGATTATAACTTTGTAGCTCTTGCTTCTCTTCATCCAACCAATTTTGCATGGCTTTTCCTGTTCCAAAAGGTACTCTATCAGAAACGCGTGGTGAAGGGATAATTTTAGTAGTTTTTAATTCTGTAAAGTTTCCTAAAGGAATTAACTTTTGTAAAAAGTAGAAGTCCTCCCCTGCTTTACGCTTATTCATTCCATTTTGCTTTTGGTAAGCTTCACTTCTAACCGCCATACTAGATCCTATCGTATGAAAAGCATAAGGTAATCCAGCATAAGACAACCCATTTTTATAATAGCGTAAATGCAATTCGTATTGCATTATTCCATTGTATATTTCTGGAGTAAATTCTTCTCCTTTTATAGGATGTTCAAAGTGAATGGAACATGCTGGAGATTTTGGATTGTCTTTAAAATGTTTTTCGAGCTCAATCAAATAATTGGTTTCACAAGAAGCATCAGCATCATAACAAGCAATTATTCCCTTATGATTATCAATTGCTTCAAACCTACAAACGGCTTCATCCATTCCTATTTTACGAGCCAACCCTACTCCTGCATGTTTTTTAGGTAAAGCATTTTCTTCAATAAAATAGAATTTACATTCTCCAGACTGATGATTTTTAGCCCAACTTACAGCATCATTCAAAGAAGTTTTGTTTTGATTAAAAACAGATTCTTCTGCATTTTCTGAAGCATTGATTACAATAAGAACTTCTACCTTACAGTTAGGTTTATCGCAATTAACTAAACTTTGTAAAGAGCTTACTATGTCAGGTTCATTATGACAAGGAATAACTACAATTATTCCAACTTCAGAATTAACTTCATCTTGAATAATTTGCTCTCTAAAAGCGTAACGATTTAAGTAGTAGTTAGTCATTATTTTATTTATAAACACAGCCCTAATTTTAGAGCTAAAGTTTCTCTTTTAAATAATGAGCAGTATAAGACTCCTTAACATTTACCAATTCTTCTGGAGTTCCAGCAAAAACTAATTTACCACCATTATCACCGCCTTCTGGGCCTAAATCAATTACCCAATCAGCACATTTAACAACATCTAAATTATGCTCAATAACTATTATAGAGTGACCTTGAGCAATTAGTGCATTAAACGCTTTTAACAACTTCTTAATATCATGAAAATGCAAGCCTGTTGTTGGTTCATCAAAGATGAATAACAGATTGGTAGAGCTATCTTTTTTAGTTAAGAAAGAAGCTAACTTAACGCGCTGTGCTTCTCCACCAGACAACGTATTGGATGATTGCCCTAATTGAACATATCCTAGACCAACTTCTTGCAAAGGCAATAATTTTTCGGAAATTTTCTTTTCAGGTCTTCCATCTGTTTCCTGAAAGAATTGAACAGCTTCATCAATAGTCATTCCTAATAAATCGGCAATATTCTTCTCTCTAAATTTAATCTCTAAAACCTCTTCTTTAAATCGTTTACCCTTACACTCTTCACAAACCAAATGAATATCAGCCATAAACTGCATTTCTACAGTTATCTCGCCTTCACCTTTACAAGTATCACATCTTCCTCCATCTGTATTAAAAGAAAAGTTACCAGGCTTATAACCTCTTGCTTTTGCCAGTCCTTGTGATGCATACAACGCTCTTATTTCATCATAAGCTTTAACATAAGTTACAGGGTTAGAACGAGAAGATTTTCCAATAGGATTTTGATTAATAAACTCAACACCTTTAACACTATCAATATCTCCACTAATTTTATCAATTACTCCAGATTGCTCTGAATAACCATCAAACATTTTCTTTAAAGAAGGCAATAAACAGTTTTTGACTAAGGAAGATTTTCCTGACCCACTCACTCCTGTAATAACAGTTAAAGCGTGTAATGGAAATTCTACATCAACTCCTTTCAAATTATTCTCTCTTGCGCCTTCAACAAAAATTTTCTTTTTCCAAGCTCTACGTTTTTTGGGAACTTCAATACTTTCTATCCCTGTAAAGTATTTAGAAGTTAAACTCTTTCCGCTTGTAATTAATTCAGCATAATCTCCTTGAAAAACAACTTCTCCACCTAAATGACCTGCTTCTGGACCAATATCAATAATCTCATCTGCAGCCTTAATTATATCCTCATCATGTTCTACAACAATTACAGAATTACCTAAAGCCTTTAATTCATTAAGAACTTTAATTAATCGCTCTGTATCTTTAGAATGTAATCCTATACTTGGTTCATCTAATATATACATAGAACCTACCAAACTACTTCCTAAAGATGTTGCCAAGTTAATTCGTTGCGACTCCCCTCCAGAAAGTGTTGATGATAATCTATTTAATGTTAAATAGCCTAAACCAACATTGTTTAAATATTGTAACCGATTTTTTATTTCAATCAATAATCGACTTGCAATTCCTGCTTGATGCTCGGTTAATTCGATAGCGTTAAAAAATGCTCCTAAATCACCAACTGGAGTTAAAACAATATCTGTTATAGATTTTTTAGCCACTTTTACAAAATTGGCATCTTTACGTAAACGTGTACCTCTGCAATCAAAACATAAAGTTTTGCCTCTATATCTTGAGAGCATTACTCTAAACTGAATTTTATAACTCTTCTCCTCTATCTTTTTAAAGAATTTATTTAATCCTTTAAAATATTTGTTCCCCGTCCAAACTAATTCTTGTTGTTCCTTAGTTAAATCATAAAATGGTTTATGAATTGGAAAATCAAATTCTATTGCACTCATTATTAACTCATCTTTCCAACGCTGCATTTTCTCTCCTTTCCAACAGACAATTGCACCTTCATAAACAGACAGGTTCTTATTAGGAATAACTAAGTTTTTATCTATTCCTATCACACTACCATAACCTTCACAAGTTTTACAAGCTCCAATAGGATTATTAAAACTAAAAAAGTGAGGATTAGGATCATGAAATTCAATTCCATCTGCTTCAAATCTATTATTATAAGAAGTGATATTTGATTTAGTATCTTCAATAACTACAATCTTACACTCCCCTTTTCCTTCAAAAAAAGCAGTTTCAACACTATCGTAAATCCTACTAATATTATCTTCATCATCACTAATAACAAAACGATCTATTAGTAAATCGAGAGTTTTGACTTTAAACCCTTTTATATCAATTTTCTCTAACCTTACTACTTTATCATCTAACCAAACTCGTGAAAAACCTTGTTTATTTAATAACTCAATTTGATCTTTAACTGTTTTAGTTTCTATTTTAATTTCTGCCAACAAAACAACCTTAGTTCCATTTGGATAAGAATTAATATGATTAAGAATAGTTTCAGGTCTATCTCTTTTAACTTCTTTTCCAGAAACTGGAGAATAAGTAACCCCAACTCTTGAAAACAATAATTTTAAGTAATCATAAATTTCCGTTGAAGTTCCTACAGTAGATCGCTTGTTAACCGTATTCACTTTTTGCTCTATAGCTATTGCAGGTGCAATTCCATAAATATGATCAACTTCTGGCTTCTCTATTTTCCCTAAAAACTGACGCGCATAAGAGGATAAACTCTCTACATATCTTCTCTGTCCTTCAGCAAATAAAGTATCAAAAGCTAAAGAAGATTTACCTGAACCTGATAACCCAGTAATTACAACGAACTTATTTCGAGGAATGGAAACATCAATATTCTTTAAATTGTGAACTTTAGCTCCTTTAATAATAATGTGCGATTTAGCATCAATATTTTTTTTAGTTGCTTTAGGCATAAAAATTGTTAAGTGTTAAAGTGTGTTAACGCTTTCAAAAGTACTTTCTTTTTTAGTAGTTTTGATGTAACAAAAAAATAATTTTGTCGTTTACACAATAAAATATAATACATACCGTTTGTTGTGTATAATAAGTAATAAAAAATAAAAAAAACCGCCTATAAGTATAATATCTACTCTTTAAATAATAAGTCATTAAGACTACAATTATTGTTTACAATTAAAGACGGAGAGGTATTATGAAACTTTCAAAACTTTCAGAACAGGAATTAGTTCAGGCCTATATTAATGGAAATGAACTTGCAATTGAACAACTAATTATTCGTTTCAAGAGTAGAGTATATACTTACATTATATGTAAGGTGAGGAACGAAGCATTAGCCGAAGATGTTTTCCAAGACACTTTTATTAAAGTGATCAACACAATTAAAAAAGGAAAATATAATGATGAAGGAAAGTTTTTACCTTGGGTAATGCGAATAGCTCATAACCTTATTATTGATCATTACAGAAAAAGTACTCGTATGCCTTTTGTTAAAGGAAGGGATGACTTCGATATTTTTGATGTTATTTCATGTCCTGACAACAATGTTCAAGAAGATTTGGAAAAAGAGCAAGTTCTTTCTGATGTAAAAGCGTTAGTAAAGTTTTTACCAGCAGATCAAAGAGAAGTTCTAATGATGAGACTTTATTATGACATGAGTTTTAAAGAAATATCTCAAACTACAAACGTAAGTATCAATACAGCCTTAGGAAGAATGCGTTATGCGTTAATCAATTTAAGAAAAATGGCTGAAGAAAAAAATTTATCATTAACCCTCCAATAAAAGGTTATTGGATTGGATCTCGTTTTTCTACGGGATAAATTCAACTCGTTATTTCTTTCAGTAATAATTTTTCATTTAGTTAGGTAAAGCTCTGAGGTGGTTCTCAGAGCTTTTTTATTTTTTTGATGTACTATATAATAAACTGTAAAAACTACCGTTTAAGATATAAACACACACAAAAAGAAAGAAAATAGAGCCTATGCAAAAATTTACTCACTCTGATTTATTAGAAATTACTGAACAGGAGAACGATCTAAAGACGTTCTTGAAACAAAAAAAGGAGGCCAGAATGTATTCTCCAAAAAAAGAAACAATAAGTAACATTCTTAACTACTCTAAAGCTTTGAGTGTTAGAAAATCAAAAAAATTAGATTTTATTGAGATGATACTTAACTAAAAAATTAAACATAAAAAAAGGCGTTTCGTAAACGAAACGCCTTTTTTTTATAAACTATTTTTTTTAGTGAGAAGACTCTCCTTTATTAAACAATACAACTGCTATAACTGAACCAATAATCACAGCAGCCATAGATAATGCCTGTAACAATTGAGTTTCTACTGAAAAATCAATAAAAGCCCATTGAAAGAATGTAAATGTAATTACTGATAAAATTCCTAATGCTATTAATTTATTCTTTGCCATAATCTATTTTTTTTAAAGTGATAAAGTTATTAAAAAATCGAAGCGATTAGCTGCTATTTTTATGTTTTTTTATAAGGTACCTCTTTTTTCTTGTTCTCTTTCTATAGATTCAAACAAGGCTTTAAAGTTTCCTGCCCCAAAACCTCTAGCTCCCATTCTCTGAATTATTTCAAAAAATAAAGTTGGTCTATCTTCAATTGGCTTCGTAAATATTTGCAATAAATACCCTTCCTCATCCGCGTCAATCATAATACCTAAACTTTTCAATTTTTCAATATCTTCATTTAACTTGTGGTTATGTTCTTCTAAACGAATAGGTACCGCGGCATAATACTCATCTGGAGGAGTACTTAAAAACTCTATTCCTCTTGCTCTTAATTGAGAAACTGTTTTTACGATATCATCAGTAGCAACGGCAATATGCTGAATCCCTTCACCTTCATAAAAATCTAAGTACTCTTCAATTTGAGATCTTTTAGCTGCTTTAGCTGGTTCATTAATTGGAAATTTAATTCTGCCATTTCCATTACTCATCACCTTACTCATTAATGCAGAGTATTCGGTATGAATTTGTTTGTCATCAAATGATAAGAAATTTTCAAACCCCATTACATCTTCATACCATTTTACCCATATATCCATTTGACCCCAACCAACATTACCAACCATATGATCAATATATTTTAATCCACAAGGCTCTGGGTTATAATCAGATTCCCATTTTTGAAATCCTGGTAAAAATTGTCCTTTATAGTTTTTACGTTCAACAAACATATGCACTGTTTCTCCATACGTATAGATTCCAGCTCTAACAACCTCTCCATGCTCATCTGACTCAACTGTTGGTTCCATGTAAGACTTCGCTCCTCTTTTAGTAGTTTCTTCGTATGCTTTTCTAGCATCCTCTACCCATAAAGCAACAATCTTTACCCCATCACCATGTTTTACAATATGATCGTTTATCGGAGATTTTGAGTTTAACGGAGTTGTTAAAATCAATTTAATCTTATCCTGAGTTAATACATAAGAAACAGAGTCTTTACTTCCTGTTTCTAATCCTCTATAGGCATGAGATTGAAATCCAAATGCTGTTTTGTAAAAGTGTGCAGCTTGTTTTGCATTACCCACGTAAAACTCAACATAATCAGTTCCTAATAGTGGTAAGAAATCTTGTGCTCCTGCAAATATTTTTTCTAATCCGTATTCTACGTTCTTGATATCGCTCATAATTCTTTTTTTTAACAATTAAGTAATGTAATCATTTCTTAATTGTAAATTTTTTTATTTAAGTCAGCTACTCATTATTCCATTAGCTAATTATTAAACTTTTACTTTATATTGTTAATGTTCCATCCAAGATTTGAAATAATCTCCATCTTGAATTTTCACTGCTTCTTCTGTTACTTTTAATGGTGCAAATGTATCAACCATTACAGCCAACTCTTCAGTTTCTGTATGACCTATGCTTCGTTCCATAGCTCCTGGATGTGGTCCATGAGGAATTCCTGCAGGGTGAAGAGTAATTTGACCTTTATCAATATTATTTCTACTCATAAAATCACCATCTACATAATACAAGACTTCATCAGAATCAATATTACTATGATGATACGGTGCTGGAATAGCTTGTGGATGATAGTCATACATTCTAGGTACGAAAGAACAAATTACAAATCCTGCAGCTTCAAATGTTTGATGTATTGGAGGCGGCTGATGAACTCTTCCTGTAATTGGTTCAAAATCGTGAATAGAAAATTTATATGGATAATTATATCCATCATACCCTACTACACTAAAAGGATGTGCAGCATAAATATATTCATGAATCATATCTTCTTTCTTTACTTTAAGAAGGAAATCTCCTGTTTCATCAAAAGTTTCTAATTCTGTTGGTGGATGTAAATCTCTTTCACAATAAGGAGAGTGTTCTAAATGTTGACCGAAGTAATTTCTATACCTCTTAGGAGTGTAAATTGGGCTTTTAGATTCAACGATGAACAAACGATTTTTCTCTGTATCAAAATTTATTTGATAAATCATTCCTCTTGGAATTACCAAATAATCTCCATATTCAAAATCTATATTTCCTAAGTGAGTTCTTAATTTACCTGTTCCTTCGTGGATAAAGATAACCTCATCAGAATCTGTATTCTTATAAAAGTACTCTGTCAAAGATTTTGTTGGACTTGCCAATACAATATGACAGTCTTTATTAAATAATACTGTTTTTCTACTTTCTAAAAAATCTGCAGTAGGCGGAACAGAAAAACCTTTTAAAGAAATAGATTTCATATTCTTGGCAACAGCAACCTTAGGCTCTACAGAATAAGATCTAACGACTTCTTTTACTTGTGTTGGTCTTTGAGTGTGATATAGTAATGATGACATTCCGTCAAATCCTACTGTTCCAAATAATTCCTCGTAATAAAACTTATCCTCCGGACTTTTAAATATAGTATGTCTTTTTTTAGGAATGTTTCCTAATTTATGATATCGTGGCATATTCTAAAATTAATTAATAATTAGTAATTCATAATTAGCAATTAATTTATCATTCAGGATTCCTCTTAAGCTCTTGTTTTTCTCTCGATTTATATTGAACTATTTTTTTTTTCATCTGAACGTAAAGGTACAAAAATGAGTGAGTCTAAAAAATGATTAAAAATAGATAAATTAAAAAGTCAATATTTTAGTTATCTGAAGCAAACCACTCAGCATAAGAAGTTGGAGTTTCTCTTAACATTAAACTATGTAGTTCAATATTTGAAGGTAGATTCTCTTTAATCATTTTAGCAAAATGAACTAACAATAACTCACAAGTTGGTTGATAAGGAACAAGAATTAACTTATTCATAAACTCAAATTGAGCTCTATCAATTTTCATTTTATCATTTAAAACTAAAGAATGATCGTATTCATCAATTATAAGATCTTTCACCAACTTCTTAATGATACCAAAATCAACTACCATTCCTTCGTCAGAATCTGATGTCTGTTCTTTAACATTCCCTTTTACAGTTACATCAAGCTTATAAGAATGTCCATGTATATTTTTACAAGGTCCATCATAACCTAATAAGGCGTGGGCCATTTCAAACTGAAATTCTTTGGTAATTCTTATAATTGACATAATATGTTATTTAAAAAAGCAAAGCTATAAAAAAAGCCAGTATCATGTGTTTGATCCTGGCTTTAAGTTTAAAAAAACTAATAACTACTCTTTAATAAACTTACTATTCATTAATCCTTTATCCGTTTTTACTTGTAAGAAGTAAAGTCCTTTGATTAAATCAGAAACATTAACTGTATTAACATTTCAATTAACAGTTTTTACCGTTTTACTAGTTATATCAATAATCTTAATATTTAAAATCTGAGATTGATTAATCGTAATTGTAATTTGAGAAGTTGCCGGATTTGGATAAATAGATAAGCTTTCTGAGCTTAATTCATCAATATCTACAAAATTAAAAATAACAATTGGTTATCTGGAACGTCACTAGTAGAAGGATTTGATCTTTTATATGTATTTGTTCCATCTCTACCACTTATTTCTGACTTACCATTATCATCTATTGGAAACACAAACCACTCATCTCCAAATACATAATATATAACAAAGTTTCTGAAACCAGAAGATTGATTCGTTTTAATCCAAGTAGCAACAGTTACCTCCTGATTAATAACTCTATTATCATTTTTTAAATCAAAAAAATCGTTATAACTTGTTATTTCTAATAGATTCTCTTGATCTTTAGCAAAAACATTAAAAATAGTATTGCTTGTTAGTGATCCTGTATTAAATGCTACACCCCCTCATTTCCAATAACTGGTCTTAAAATAATATTGTTATTACTATTATCACGTAAATAATAATCATAACCTAATTGCGAACTGTCTATAGTTACAGAAACAGTCCCTCCAGAATTAATAGTGTTTTTAATTAAAAAGAGACCTCTTCAGTAAAGTTTATTAGTTAATTACAGTACTAATTCTTAGTAATTGTATTTACACAAATGAGTTTATGAGCATCAATTTAAGTTTGTGAACAGGAATAGAATTATGGATGTTAAGTGTTAAAATTTGAATAGAATATGATACTAAAAGTAGTTTTACCTCCTATTTAATCGGAATATTAAACAAAGTGAAGTATCTATTATTAGATTCTTCATGTCATTTTACAAATTACGCTAAAGCATAAGTAAAATAGATTTCAGAATGACAACAAACTGAGTGAAAAAATATTAAACAAAAAAGTCCAGTTATTACAACTGGACTTTTACTCATTACAGACTTCACTAACTTAGAACTATTCTGAAATTTTAATAATGTATTCTTTAATTTTTTGCTGACTCATTGCGGCAACCTTTACTTTACTTTTACTGTAAAAATTACTGAAAGAAAAATCTGTCCATTCAGCACCCTCTTTCTTACTTGGCATCATCATAACAAAACTTTCTTTATCGTAAGCAATTAAATAAAGACCAATATCATTGAAAAAAACAGCTGTTTTTAAATCATTACTATATTCTGTTTTATACTTATATATTGCCGGCATACATTTAGCACAAGCTGCAACTGCTAACACGTTATCATCTCCAAATTTTCCATATTCGAAAATTTTAGCCTTCGTTTGTTTATTGCCTCCAGCTCGCTCAACATCTAACAAATGGTAGGTTCCATTCAACTCTTCTGTTGGATTTTCATTCTGCGCAAAAAGTAAACATGGTGTAAATAAAACGATAATATATTTTAAAAGTGTTTTCATAAATATTTTTTTAAATGTGTATAATAAATTAAAATTACCTTACAGTAACTTTACCACCACAACTTGAGTTAGCACTATACGCTCTGCTACTTGTAGAACTGTAAGCCCCAGATGCAGATATTGTTTGAAAATAAGCATCACGTCTACAATCCCATTTAGCTGATCCTCCAGCATTAATTTTTGTTCCAGGGTTACTACTGCCACTAGTTCCTACATAAATAGTACTTCCGCTAGTATTATAAAGGGTTACTCCAGTTTTATTCTGTGAAGCTTGATAATTTGCTTCATTTTGTCTCTTTCTTCTCTCCAAATCTTGATGCTCTGGTGTAGCTTTAATAGAGTCGTTATACCTTTTAGCTTCAGCCCATTCCGCATCTCTTTTTGCTTTTTCTGCATCTTTAGTTGCTTTTGCTTTTAATACGATTTCTTCCTTAGCTTTTAAAATATTTTTATCTGATTGTTTTTCTTTTGCAGTTCTAGTATCTTGTTTTACTTTCATTTCCACTAAGTAATCAGTAATTAATTTTCTTAGATTCTGACTTTCTAAAGCTTTATGTTCTGAACCATAATTAGCAGATGTAGCGCCTGCAGTTGAAGCATTTTTTAATGCCATCATTTTTTCTTTAAAAGACACTTTCTTCTTTTCTGGTTTATCAGCATTATTTCCCCCAGAAGCACCCTCTTTAATATATACATCATCTATACTAGTATAAGAAGTACCCTCATCAGAAACACCTTTAAGAAAAAATATATAATCACCTATAGCAACTATAGCTTCTTTTTTAGATCTATCTCTAATTAAACTTTCATAAGGATATCCTTTACAGGTATAACTTCCCTCTACAACATCAATTGTACTTGCTTTCCCTTTGTTACTTCCTTTATCTACGATAGCTGAGATACTATAACCTTCACCAGTAGTAAGTGTTTTAAAATTAAATTTTACAACAAATTGTCTGTCTCTTATTTCATAGACACCATCCTTATCAATATCTACAACAGATCTGTACTCTGTATATTGATCTTTAGTAGATATATTATTAAACAAACTCTTCTGAGCTATTGTAACTGTAGAAACTAGAAGTGCGACTCCTAACATTATTTTTTTCATCTTTCTGATTTATTAAGTTTTTTCAAACATAAACTGTATAAGTACTATTTACACAAACCACTTTACGAGCAGCAATTTGGGTTTGTAAACAAAAAAAGCCACCAGTTGGCTAACTGATGGCTTTTATAAAGTATCTAATTGATTAGCAAAATAAAATAGATACTCTTGAAAAGAAAATAAACATTCTCTTTTTCTAAAAAACCAGCTGAACGAAATCAGCTGGCCATAAAATAATTCAAACGCTAACTAAGTAAACCAAATCCGATAATGTTTTATTTATTAACCAGAGCTATTTTATTCTTTAATGAATTTGCTATTTAACAACCCATTTTCTGTTTGCACTTGTAAAAAGTAAATCCCTTTTGTTAAATCAGAAACATTAACTGTATTCGCATTTCCGTTAATCGTTTTTATTGTTTTACCAGAAAAATCAATAATCTTAATACTGATAAGCTCTTGGTTATCTAACTCAATAAACAAGTTGTTTTTAACTGGGTTAGGATAAACAGATAAACCATTTACAGTAGAAATATCATCAATTCCTACTGAACCACAATTTAAACTAAAACTTGCTCCTGCATCAATATTTGTCCAGTTTGTTGTGCTATACGCTACATTATCTACTTGAATGCAAGAAAGATTGGAATTATTACTTGCCTCAAAGTCACTAATGAAAGTGTTATTTCCATTTGCAGCATTCAAATAAGTAAGTTGATTATTAACAAGATAAACTTCTTCTAAGAGTATATTGTTAGAAATATCTAAACTGCTTAGTGAATTATTATTGCACGAAATGCTGGTTAAACTAGTATTGTTGGCAACATTTAAAGTACTTAGTGAATTATTATTGCAAAAAAGACCATCTAAATCTGTATTATTAGAAATAGCTAAACTACTTATTGTATTGTCACTGCAAGCAAGAAGAGTTAAACTAGTATTATTAGAAACATCTAAACTATTTAATAAATTAACACTACAGTTCAGGTGAGTTAAATTAGTATTACTAGAAACATCTAAGCTACTTAGTAAATTAGTGAAGCAATAGAGTTGAGTTAAAGCCGTAAAAGCCTCAATACCTGTTAAATCAGAAATAGATAGAGATGAACAATTAATTGTTCCCGTAAAAGCACTTGCTTCACTACATTCTATTTCTGTATTTCCGTTGGTGTTAATTGAAGACTGTGCAACTAAATAGGCTTTAAAATTAGCATCTGGTATTGTTATTAAGCAAGGCGGTGCGCTATAATTATAAAGTTGCGTTATTTGAGCATCTGTTAAAGCAGATTTGTAAAAATAAATATCGTCTATATCACCTGAATAATTGTTTGTAGGCGAAATAGTTAAATTTGCACTGCTTAAAAAGTTAGTAATACTAAGACCATTTTGATAATCTTCTATATCTAAGGTTGTGTTTGAAAGATTTGAAACGAGTACATTATCTAAGAATACATCAAATTTTAAGATGCTTGAATTTATTAAAGTTGTACGAACTACCATATGGTGCCAAACACTGTTATCGATATTTACTGCAGCAGTTTTAACGCTTGATATAGAGGAAGAATTGATCCCTCCTATAGAAGCGTTGTATAGCAATTGAGATCCCGTCATTTGTAGTCTAAACCCTCTTCCTGCTGTTCCATAAATTTGTAATACTCTTTCGTTTGAAGTTATTGGGTCGTGTTTCATCCAAAAACTCAAAGTCATTTCATTTACATTGGTTGCGCCTACACTTCCTCCACCAAGTGCTCCTGTAATTTCTGCTGCATCATTTACACTTCCATTTCTATCTGCAATTGATGTAATAGAACCTGTAAAATTTGGTGCTCCAGAAGAAGAGGTATTGTTTAGACTTCCTCCAGTAAATTCATATTCAAAAAATGAACCTGAAGGTAATTGTGCCAAAGATCCAAAACCAAAAGTTATTATTGTTAAAATTGATAGTAATATTTTTCTCATAGTTTTTTGTTTTATTAATAGTTAATTGTAATAATAACTTATTGCAATACTATTTAAAGAATCCGATTTATGAGCAGCAATTTGAGTTTGTAAACATTATGAATTATAAATGTTCAATTTTGAATTGAATGTCATACTTAATTATGTTTTACTTTCTATTTAATCGGAATAATAAACAAAGTAAAGTATCTATTATTAGATTCTTCATGTCATTTTACAAATTACGCTAAAGCATAAGTAAAATAGATTTCAGAATGACAAAAAAATCAATACAAAAATCTGTAAGGAATAGTCACTTCTATTTGAGTGCCTGAAGAAACTCCATTTTGATAAAGGTCAGTAACAAAGTATCCAAAACGATCACCATCTTTATCTGATAAGATTGCTAGCCTTTTTTTAATGGCTTCTAATGCAAAAGACTCATGATTTCCACCTTGTCTTTCTTTAATTTCTCTAGACCGATCTCTACCTACTCCATTATCTGTAATAACGCATTTTAATTGATCTGATAACTCAAAACTAATAGACAAGTTTTTAACTCCTTTTTTATGCAACAAACCATGTATTAATGCATTTTCTAAAAAGGGTTGAACAATTAAAGAAGGCACTTCAATTCCTTCTGTTCCTCTACAATTTAATTGATAGGTGAAATCATCTCCGAACCTTAATTTTTCTAATGTTAAATACACCTCTAAAAATTCCAACTCTTTTTCTATGGGTATAAAATCTTTGTTAGAGTAATTTAATGTACTTCTAACCAATTTGGCAAACAATACCACATAATCATAAGAGCCATCAGTATCTTCTTTTAGTATTAAATCTTGAATTGAGTTTAAAGAGTTAAAAATAAAATGAGGATTCATTTGAGAACGTAAAGTCTTCAATTCAGAATCTAATAAATTTGCTTTAAGTTTTTGCTTTTCTATTTGGGCTAAATTCTTCTTCCTTATTTTTTTAACTTGCCATAAGGCTATTATTGATATGATAGAAACTAATATCAAAACAGTTAAAACATAAAACCACCAACTTTTCCAAAAAGGTGGGGTTATTTCAAATTTTATACTTTGCTGATGACTGTATATCCCATTTGAATTTACTCTTATATTTAAGTTATAACTATTAGCCTCAAGCGCTCTATACTCTATTTTACCGGTTGTTGCTTTTATAGTTTTCCAATCACTATTATTTAAACGATATTCAATATTCACTTGATTTTCGTACAATAACCCTCTAAAATCTAATTCAGCAATAAAGTTATTTTTATTATACGGAGTCGTTAATTCTTCGGTTAACTGAAAGGTAGAATCACCTAAAACAAATTTATTTATTGTAAACGTAAATGAGTCTTCTTTTTTTACTGAATTTAAAGGTAAAGCCAATATTTTATCGCTAGATGCTAACCAAATTTTATTGTTAGCAACTAACATATTAGATACTGCTCCTTTTATTATATTATGGTATTTTCCTAATGTTTCCCATCTCTTTTCTTTTAAATTATAAACCTGAAATGTAGACCTACTAGCAATGTAAAGTTTATGATTATACAATATTATTTTTTTTACATAATCATCTAATAGCCCCTCTTTTTCAGACAATTGATCAACTACTTCTCCTTCTTTAATAAATAAAACACCATTTTTTGATGTTGCACAAAATACCATAGAATCGGTAGAAAAAATATCCGAACATTTAATTGATTCACCTCTAAACAAGAACAATGAATCTTTTCCATTTTTATCAATCCGGTGTAAAAATCCGTAATCTGTATAAAACACATCTTGGCTATAAGAAACATAACCTACTGATTTACATCTAAATATTTTATCTGAATATTTCCACCAAATATTTCCTGTACCATTTTTCTTCCAATTAATGTGATTTAACCCTCTACCAACCTTAAGTAAACCTCTTGATGTTGCCACTAATTTTGTATCATCATTGACCTTTACCAAGTCTTTTATTGATGCTAAATTTCCATTAGTTCGAACATTTGTATACTCCTGAGATAATAAACCTTTATTTAACTTATTAAAGTTGAAATCAAAATCAGTATCATAAAAAACTTTACCTCGTCCAATTAATATTGATTCATTTTCTGATCCAACACTAATAATATCTAATGCTTTGTTTTTATTTATTTCTTCTTTTAATGAAACTATTATTTTGACATTAGGAATACTTGCAATTCCCTCTACTCGACCGAGAGTAGTCTTATACTCAAAAAAATTAATACTAGGAATTACAATTATTCCTTTACCAAATGTTCCTAAAAAAACTACCCCATCTTCTGATACAGAAATCGTAGAAATAAATAAATCATTAAAGTATGTATTAGACAATGAAAATTTATTCTCAATATATTCTAACCGATTAATCCCTTTCCGATCTGAAAGAAGCCATAAATTACCATCTTTGGTTTGATGTGGAATTACTTTTTCGTTAGAAATGGGATATTGTATATTTAGCGTATAATCTAACAAAAAACCATCTTTAGTTAACCCCAATAGATGCTTATTAAAATAGGCTGGAAAAGTATGAACAGAAGACGTGAAGCTCCTATTTTTTGAAAGCTCTAATAATTCAACTTTTTCATTTTTTAACTGATATACATTTGTTTTTACTCCTTCAGGAAAAATAATAGATGTTGGATTGGACCAATTAACTTGAGATGCAGCCTTATTACCAACACCTATTTCTTGCCACTTATCGTTTTTATATTTAAGTATTAAACTTGATTTTACAATCAGATTATCTTTATCATCAAACGAAAAATCAGTCCCAAATTTGTTTAAATATTTTTCTGGCATTTTTACATAAGACTTTAAGCTATCATCTGTTAACTTAAATATCTCTCCAGACATAGTACTACAAAACAAATCGTTTTTAGAATCTAATCTTAAAGAGAATAAAGAACTTATATTTTTATTTCCACTTAAAGGAACTGGGTTGAAAATTCCATTTTTATATACATACAAACCATAATTTGTTGCAACATAAAGCAATCCGTTAGTATGGTATTTTAATGAATATATCTGAGCGTTTGAAAACTCTTCTTCTCCTATAAAAAAATGCGCAGGGTTTTGACTAATAGCATTAAATGATATGATAACAAAACAATAAAATAAGAGATATTTTTTAAAATTCTGCAATTTATATAGCTAAGCAATTTGTATTTCAAAAGCATCCAATCTTGTACGTGATATTTTTGCTTTTATATTATTAGATAAAGTTAAATTAAGTTCGGTTTTATTTAACACTTTAACATGGTTTAAATTAACTATCCAACCTCTATGGGAACGGAAAAACCCATCCTCTATCTCTAATTTTTCATCAAAATACTTTAGGTTTTTACTTATAACAAGTGGCTTATCGTCTGTTTGATAAACTTTACAATATGAACCCTCTGCTTCTATTGCAATAATATTATTGATTTCTAAAATTCTTCTATTCCCTAATTCAGGGATTATAATTTTTTTAAACTCCTTTTCTTTTATCGTGTTTAATAACTGCTTATACTGTTCTTTAGATTCTTTACTGTTCACTTTAGTTGAAACTCTTTTTACAGCATCAACTAACCTTAATCTTTCAACAGGTTTAACTAAATAATCTATTGCATTTAATTCAAACGCCTTAATTGCATAATGATCAAAAGCAGTCACAAAAATTATTTCAAAGTCTATCTTATCAAAAAAATTAACCAACTCATAGCCTGCATAATTTGGCATCTGTATATCCAAAAAAATAACATTTGGTTTTAATTCTTTTATTTTATCTACCGCAGACAATACATCTGTGCATTCTGTAAGTACAGATACTCCAGGACAATTACGCTCCAACAACTTACTTAAAACATCTCTGGCTCGCTGTTCATCATCTACAATTATTGCAGTTACTTTATTCATAAGCTAAAAGTAAATAGATATTAAAGAATAAACTCCACTTAATTTATTAAAATCATTTTGAGTTTGTGAATGCTTCCTCTTCATTTATAGAATCTACTTTAATAAAAACTCATATTTGAATGAAAATCAAAACTATTATATTTTATTTTTTTTCAAATCAATAAACTTATATTTGCTAATATGTTTTATTAAAAATTAAGAGAACGTTTTAATGCTGCGCACAGATTATTTGAGAAAAAATAGTTTGTTAATATAAATTTTGAAATTTTCGGTAAATGTTCTAATCCTAATTGATATGGACATAATTATCAATTATTTATTACAGTAAAAGATGATACAATGCGAGAAACTGGTTTTGTAATCAACATTTAAAACTTAGTAAACTTGTTAAGTTTAGAATTATTTATAAAATGGATAATAAAAACTTAAATCTTGAAATACAATCTATTAAAGTAGTTTAAATAGAAAATAATTAAATAGAATAGTACGGAAAAAGATATATAAAAAAATATGGCTGGATACGAAAAAACAGAAAAATATGATGAAGATAAAATCAATTCTTTATCACAACATTATAAAAGTGTAATTACTGATTTAGGAGAAGATATAACTCGAGAAGGATTAGAAAAAACCCCTGAGCGTGTTGCTAAAGCAATGCAATATTTAACCCATGGTTATGATTTAAATCCTGCAGAAATTATTAAAGGTGCAATGTTTACAGAAGATCATCGTCAAATGGTTATTGTAAAGGATATAGAATTATACTCTATGTGTGAACATCATATGCTTCCTTTTTTTGGAAAAGCTCACATTGCTTACATTCCTAATGGTAAAATTGTTGGTTTAAGTAAAATACCAAGAATTGTTGATGCTTTTGCAAGAAGGTTGCAAGTACAAGAACGCTTGACCGATCAAATTAAAAATTGTATTAACGACACATTAAATCCACATGGAGTTGCAGTAGTTATTGAAGCTCAACACATGTGTATGCAGATGAGAGGTATTCAAAAGCAAAATTCTTTTACCACGACCTCTTCTTTTGTTGGTGCATTTGAAAAAGATAGTACTCGTAAAGAGTTTATTAGTTTAATCTCAAATAAATTAAGTTAAGATGGATAATAATATAAAAAGTCCAATTGATAGAGCAGAAAATCATCAAGCTGGGACAATTGCTAAATCTTTTCTCTCTAATGTGTTTACTTACATGTCTGCTGCTTTAGCAATTACAGGCATTGTAGCTTATTGGTTTGGAACAGATGATAGCTTGATTTCTATAATGTATTCTACTGAAGGAGGAATGAATATGTTTGGTTATTTTGTAATGTTTGCTCCTTTAGGCTTAGTATTATTGATGTCGGCTAGGTTTCATAAATTTTCATCTGTAGTACTAGTAGCCTTATTCATCTTATTTTCTGTTTTAATGGGAATGAGTTTAAGTAGTATCTTTGCTGTTTACACAGGTAGTTCTATAGCTTCAACATTTTTCATCACATCAGGAACCTTTACAGCAATGGCTATTTTAGGGTACACTACAAAAACAGATTTAACTAAATTGGGTTCTATTTTAATGATGGGAGTTATTGGAATTATTATAGCGAGCGTGGTAAATATGTTTATGCAAAGTGGTATGATGGATCTGATTATTAGCATGATTGGAGTACTAATCTTTACTGGATTAACTGCTTATGATGTTCAAAAATTAAAAAGAATTGGTTCTGGTGTAGAATATGGAACTGAAGAAACTAATAAATTAGCAATAATGGGAGCTCTAAGCTTGTACTTAGATTTCATTAATTTATTCCTATTTCTACTTAGGCTTATGGGAGGCAAAAAATAATTTCAAACAAAATTTAATTAGGGTTATCATTATTTATAAAATGGCGTTGTTAATCTCGCTTTTAAATTTTACTTTTGATGCTCTTAAAATTTAAAATTATACGATAAGTTATGAGCGTATTAGTAAATAAAAATTCAAAAGTAATAGTTCAAGGTTTTACAGGTGGAGAAGGAACTTTCCATGCTGGACAAATGATTGAATTCGGAACAAATGTTGTTGGTGGTGTTACTCCAGGTAAAGGTGGTCAAAAACATTTAGATCTTCCAGTATTTAATACTGTAGAAGATGCTGTTAAAGAAACTGGTGCTGATGTATCTATTTTATTTGTACCTCCAGCTTTTGCTGCAGATGCAATTTTAGAAGCTGCAGATGCAGGAATTAAAGTTATCATTTGTATTACAGAGGGTATTCCTGTAAAAGACATGATTCCCGTAAAAGAATATTTAAAAGATAAAGAGTCTCGTTTAATCGGACCTAACTGCCCAGGAGTTATGACTCCAGATGGTGCTAAGGTTGGAATTATGCCAGGCTTCATTTTCAAATCTGGTAACATTGGTATTGTTTCTAAATCAGGAACATTAACTTATGAGGCTGCTGATCAAGTTGTAAAAGCTGGATTAGGAATTTCTACAGCTATTGGTATTGGTGGTGATCCAATTATTGGTACTACTACTCAAGAAGCAATTGAGTTGTTTATGAATGACCCTGAAACAGAAGGAATTGTAATGATTGGTGAGATAGGTGGAAACTTAGAAGCTAATGCAGCAAATTGGATTAAAGAACACGGAACTAAACCCGTTGTTGGCTTTATTGCTGGAGAAACTGCTCCTGCTGGAAGAACAATGGGCCACGCAGGTGCTATCGTTGGTGGTGAAGAAGATACTGCTCAAGCTAAGAAAAAAATTATGAGAGCTTGTGGAATTACTGTTGTTGATTCTCCTGCTGACATTGGTGCAGCTATGGCTGAATTAATGAAAGTAACTGCATAAATAAACATTCGCTATTGCGAGGAATGAAGCAATCTTATAAATAAGATTGCTTCATTTGGTTATACTAAAATCGCAATAACGTAAACAAAAAAAAGAATGAAATTACTTGAAGGAAAAGTTGCTATCATTACTGGTGCAACAAGAGGAATTGGTAAAGGTGTTGCTGAAGTTTTTGCGAAAAACGGAGCTGACATAGCTTTCACCTATGTTTCTTCTGATGAAAAAGCAAAGGCTGTGGTCGCAAATCTAGAAAGTTTTGGTGTAAAAGTTAAAGCTTACAAATTTAACGTTTCAGATTATCAAGCAACTGAGGCCTTTATTGCTGATGTTGTAACTGAGTTTGGAAAGATTGATTCAATTGTAAACAACGCTGGAATTACTCGTGATGGTTTATTGATGAGAATGTCTGAAGAAAATTGGGATGATGTTATGAACATCAATTTAAAATCAGTTTTTAACGTTACTAAATGTGCTTTAAAAACACTGTTGAAACAACGTTTTGGATCTATCATTAACATGAGTTCTGTTGTTGGTATTGAAGGAAATGGAGGCCAATCTAATTATGCTGCTTCTAAAGCTGGTGTAATTGGTTTCTCTAAATCTATTGCTCAAGAAATTGGTTCAAGAAACATACGGTGTAATGCTATTGCACCTGGATTTATCGCAACTGAAATGACAGACAATTTAGATCCTGAAGTAATCAAAGGATGGATACAAGATATTCCTATGAAACGTGCTGGAACTGCAGAGGATGTTGCTAATACAGCATTATTCTTAGCTTCAGATTTATCTAACTATGTTAACGGACAAGTAATTAATGTTTGTGGAGGAATACAAACTTAAATCCCGTTAAGTAACAATATTGAAAAGGTGGCTTTAGCCACCTTTTTTTTATTTCATAAACTTTGTACTAAACTCAACTTCAATTCGTTTAAGTTTCTGCTAAAATTCATACATTGCAATCTATGTGCGGAATTTCCGGAGTTATATCATTCAACAACAAACATGAAGCTGTTAAAAGCTTGCCAAACATTTTGAATGAGATTAAACACCGCGGACCAGATGATGAAGGGTGCGTTTTTTTCTCTGAAAAAGAAGTCCTAGCCACATATGGTAAAGACACTCCTGAGAATGTAAAATCCTCTTCACTCTCCTACTCTCCAACTTGTGATTCAACAAACATTGATAAAAGTTTCACCATAGGTTTAGGACACAGAAGACTTTCTATTTTAGATCTTTCTGAAAAAGGTCATCAACCAATGTGTGATGATTCAGAAAAATATTGGATGGTGTATAATGGCGAAGTTTATAACTACCAAGATATAAGATTAGAACTTGAACAATTAGGTCATCAATTTACAACAGAAACGGATACTGAGGTAGTCTTAAAATCCTACATAGAATGGGGAAAAGATTGTCTACATAAGTTTAACGGTATGTGGAGCTTTGTTATCTATAATAAAGAAACCAACCAACTTTTTGGAGCACGTGATCGCTTTGGTGTTAAACCCTTCTATTACATCCATAATAAGGATAATTTTGCTTTTTGTAGTGAAATAAAAGGATTACTAAAATTAAATAATTTTAAAAAAGAAATAAACCCAGTAGCAGTTTACGATTACTTAGTAATGAGTAAAATGGAAATTGATTCAGAAACGTTTTTCAAAAACATTTTTGAATTAAAACCAGCACATTCTTTTGAATTAAACACCACTTCAGGAGAATTGTCTATTGAGAAATACTACACCCTAAAACACAATAAAAGTTGGAAGACTTTAAACTCGGATAATTTAAGATCAACAATTAATGAACTTAAACAAACAATAACAAAAGCCATTTCAATACGTTTAAATGCAGATGTTAAAACTGGTTCTTGTTTAAGTGGAGGAATTGATAGTTCTACTGTTGTTACTAAAATTAATGAGTTACTAAATCAAAAAGAGATTAAACAAATAGGAAAAGAACAAGAGGTTTTTACTTCATCCTATCCTAATACAAAAATTGATGAAAGTGGTTGGGCAAAGATAGTTGTAGATCAAACTAAAACAAGCTGGAATCAAACCTTCCCCAATTCTAAAGATCTTCAAAATCAGATAGAAGATTTAGTTTATGCTCAAGATATTCCTTTTGGGTCTCCTACTTCATTTTCTCAATTTAAAGTGATGGAGCTTATCAATAAAAAAAATGTTAGGGTAAGTATTGATGGCCAAGGTGCAGATGAATTGTTTGGTGGTTATTCTCCCCACTTTACTTCAATTATATTTAATGCGTTAAAATCGTTTTCGTTTAAATCGATAAGAGATAATTTAAAATCTCCTGATGGAAGTTTTTCTAATCATAGTCAAGTTTACAGATTGCCAATCCAACACTTTATTGCTAAATATTTTCCGACTATCTATTATAATAAACTAATAAAAAAACAGCCAGAATTAAGTTTTCTTAGTAAGTCATTAATTCATACTAACAAAGCTCGTTTTCGTTTTATGAATGATCAGTTTAGTTCAAGCTTAAACGGTTTACTAAACTTTCAATTTACAAACTACGGTTTAAAACAGTTATTAAGAACTGCCGATAGAAGTTCTATGCATTTTTCTGTAGAAAGTAGGATGCCCTTTGTAGATGATATTGATTTAGTTGAATCCGTTTTTAATATTTCTGGGGCTAACAAAATAAAAGGTGGAATCAGTAAAGTTTTATTACGTGAAGCGATGAAAGATGTGCTTCCAAAAGAAATATACAATAGAACAGATAAATTAGGTTTTGCAACACCTCAAAAAGAATGGTTTAAAGACCTGAAACCTTATTTTAAAGAAATTATTGAAAGTCAGAAGACGGATGAATTTGTTGATTGGGATGATTTGAATAATAATTTTGAAACTGTTTTTAATCATGCAATAAATACCGACACTAAAAGGTTATGGAGATTAATTAACTTTGCTCTTTGGCGAAAAATTTACCAAGTATAATTGAAAACAAAACTGAATATATTATTTCTTGCATCATGGTATCCCAACAAGGTTCAACCAAGTAATGGAAACTTTATACAGCAGCATGCACAGGCAGTATCTGCTCATTGTAATGTATTTGCGCTTCATATAATTTCAAGAATACAGAAAGAAGAATTTGTTATTGAACAAAATAAAAAAGAAGGTGTTTTAGAAACAATCGTTTATTATAAAAAAATAACCTCTAAAATACCAGGACTGAATCTAATCTTAAAACAAAAAATTAGACGAAAGGCACATAATATTGGGTATCATAAAATTTTAGAAAAGGCAAAACACATTGATCTAACGCATCTTAATGTTTGTTTCCCCGCAGGCTTATTTGCCCTACATCTAAAAAATAAATATAAAACACCTTATAT